>JALGVN010000339.1 GCA_025774645.1 bacterium | reverse complement strand
CGTTCTGGGCCGTAACTTCCAGCGGGCGACATTCCTCGGGATGTCGCCCGCTCTCGTCTGCACATCTCACTGGACGGGTCCGTGCCTGCGGGGCCCGCACAGCAAGAAGGGAAGCTCCGGATACATGACCGATTTCGACCTGTACCTCGAAGATCACCACGTGATGCTGCGCGACATGGTGAGGGAGTTCGCAGAAGCGGAGATCGCGCCGGTGGCCGCCGCGCTTGACGATCGCGAGGAATTCCCCTGGGAGAATGCGGCCAAGATGGCCGAACTGGGCCTGTTCGGGATCCAATGGCCTGAGGAGTATGGCGGCGCCGACATGGACATGATGGCATCGGTTATCGTGTCCGAAGAGCTCGCCCGAGTGGATGCCAGCCACTCGATCACCGTGGGGGCTCACACCTCGTTGTGCGGAACACCGATCTACCGATGGGGAAGCGACGAGCAGAAGAGCAGGTACCTGACGCCACTGGCGAGCGGGCAGGTCATCGGAGGATTCGGGCTTACCGAGCCGGGGTCCGGCTCAGACGCCAGTTGCATGCTCACAACGGCGGTGAGGCAGGGAGATCACTATGTCTTGAACGGTCAGAAGACCTGGATCACTCACGGGGGCGTGGGCGAGGTGTTCGTCGTGGCTGCCGTCACGTCTCCCGGGCAGGGCAACAAGGGCGTGAGCGCCTTCATCATGTCGAAGGAGACGTGCGACCTCGAACGCGCCCGGGAAGTAGGATTCGGACATAGCGATGAGCTCGAGCCGATGCCGGGCTTCTCGTCCGGTGACAAGCTGCGGAAGCTGGGGTGGAACGCGTCGGACACGCGGGAGCTCATCCTCGAGGACGTCGAGGTGCCCGTCGAAAACCTCCTCGGCGACGAGGACGACGGCTTCCGCGTCTTTCTCGACACCCTCGACGGCGGTCGAATCGGAATCGCGGCGCACGCCGTGGGCCTGGCACAGGGCGCTATGGAGCAGACGCTCAAGTACACGAACGAGCGTGTGCAGTTCGGGAAGAAGATCAATCGCTTCCAGGGAGTGCAGTTCAAGCTCGCGGACATGGCGACGCGCATTCACGCGGCGCGCCTGATGACGTATCACGCCGCGTACCTCAGGCAGAACGGAAGGCCTCACAAGCGAGAGGCCTCGATGGCCAAGCTGTTCGCTTCCGAGGCCGCTATGGATGCGACGATCGATGCGGTTCAGCTTCACGGAGGATATGGATACTCACGAGAGTATCCAGTCGAACGAATGATGCGGGACGCCAAGATCCTCGAAATCGGGGAAGGTACAAGCGAGATCCAGCGCATCGTCATCGCGCGAGAGTTGATGCAGGGCCTCTCCTGACCGGTCTGTTTGGTGGCCGCGGGGCCGTTTCGGCCATACCTTGACACCCGGGCTCGGGGCCGCTGCGCACCAGACGCGGCCCCGTTCCGAAAGCCAATCTTGGAATATGAGCGCGTCGTCGCCGGCCCCGAGTGGTGACCGGAAGGCGATGCGCACGACTTGAGTCGCTCGCGCCGTGTGCGCCGGTGGCTGAGCCCCGGTGGTGTGGGGCGGACGGGATAACGCAGAATCATGGGACGTGAGATCGTCATTAACGCCGTGGGCAGCGAGTCCAGGGTGGCTATCATCGAGGACGGCCGACTCGTCGAGCTCATGAACCAGCGACCCGACGACACTCGCATCGACGGAGATCTATATCTCGGCAAGGTAGAGGCCGTCCTTCCCGGCATTCAGGCTGCTTTCGTCGATATCGGCACCGAAAAATCAGCCTTCCTGCATGTTTCAGACGTGTCGGAGGTGGACGAGGACGACGACGAAAACGGCAACGGCGGCCGAAACGGCAACCGGCGCAACCGCAAGTACCCACCGATTCAGGACGTCATCGAACGCGGCCAGGAGCTCCTCGTCCAGGTGACCAAGGAGCCGATCGGGACCAAGGGGCCCCGCGTTACGACCCAGGTATCTCTCCCCGGGCGGTTCATCGTCTACATGCCGGACTCGAAGCACGTCGGGGTGAGCCGGAAGATCGACGACCGTGAAGAGCGCGTTCGTCTCCGCAAGATGGCCCATGAGGCGATCGGGAAAGGGCAGGGCGGCGTCATCATCCGCACCGTGGGCGAGGAGCTGACGAAGAAGACCCTCGTCGCCGAGTTCAAGTCGCTACGGGGGACGTGGGAGAAGGTGCAACGCCGGGTCGCGAGCATGAAGGCGCCCGCGGTCGTGCACCGTGAGGCGGCACTCACCTCCGGCATCATCCGTGACCTGTTCAGCGAGAAGGTCG
>JALGVN010000338.1 GCA_025774645.1 bacterium | reverse complement strand
GGCGGTTTCGACCACCTCGGGGACAGCACCTGGTGGTGCGGGAAGTACAGCGACTGCTGGGTGCAGCCTCGTGGGTACGGGAACGGCTGGCAGATGATACTCGAGCGGAACTTCCCCGAGATCGAGGAGCACACTGACCCCGGCGACCCCCTGACGCTCGAGGGGGACCAACGCTTCGCAATGGAGAACGACTACGACTACGGGTACGTCGAAGTCTCGGACGACGGCGGGACGAGCTGGACCACGATGCACGTGGTGAACAACAGCGGGTTCGCAGGGAAGCCCGGCCCGTCGAGCGATTGGGACGATCTGGCGTACGGGCACGTGACGCTCGACCTTTCGTCCCTCTCGGGACAAGCGCTCGACCTCCGCTTCCGCTTCGAGTCCGACCTCATCAACTCGTCGCAGGACAGCCACGACAACCCGCCCCAGAGTTCTTTTCTCGACGGCGCCTGGCAGATCGACAACGTCGAGTGGACAGGAGGGACGCCCGAGGTCGCGTTCTGGCTCGACGACTGCGAGTCGCCGGGCGACAACGGATGGGATAACTCCGACCCGGCACCCTCGGGCCAGACCGGGGTCGTGTGGTGGCGCGGGCAGTTCGGCTACAGCTTCGTGACGGGCCGCTCCTTCACCTGCGACGATCGGCCGGCCGGGACGTGGATGTTCGCTCCGGTCGACCCGTTCACGAGCGCGATGCTCGACAACGAAAACACTACACTCATGAGCCCCCCGATCGACATCTCGGGAGCGCCCAAACTGGTGGGGAAGTGGGACTGCTGGGCCGACGCCCCGCTCGCGACCGGCGACGCCTTCGACCTCTTCCTCGCCTCGAACGACGCCGAGCAGTGCGTCACCGAGCACGATGGGTTCATCGACGAGGAGTTTGGGGCGTGGTTCGCGGAGGCGGGGTGGTACACCCGCACCGACGACTGGGACGCCTTCGCCGGCAACGACTGGCTCGCTCTCATGTGGATCGCGAGGAGCGACCCGGAGAGCGGGAACGGCCAGCACTGGGGAGGTCTCTTCCTCAACTGGCAGAAGGTGGGTGTCCCGTCCGGCGACGCCGGGACGACGTGGGAGCGATCCGACTGGGAGAACTTCAACGACTGGTTCTGGGAGGACCTCGACGTCGCGCTCGAGGACACGACACGCATCCTGATCAAGGACGACGACGGCGTCGCGTCTGCCTACGTCGTCGCGTCCGCCGACGGCGGCGCCACGTGGGACTCGTACGCCTGCATCCGCGAGGACCCTGGCAACCCGAGCAACGACTGGTGGCACGCGCCGCCGCCCTCCGGTCAGATGACGCGGGGGAACGAAATACACTACTACTTCGAGGCGACCGACGGAGCGGGGAACGTCTCGACCTACCCGGCCGGGGCGCCGAACGAGACGTTCGAGATGTCGATCCTCCCGCTCTCGGCGACCACCGGGCAGCCCGGCATCCTCCTCGTCGACAAGCACGGCCGAGCGACTCCCGGAGCGCTCAGGTACGCGGGGGAGGAGCTCGAGAGCCTCGCGCTCATGGAAAGCTCCGAGCGCTACTACCGCGAGATGCTCGAGATCCTCGGCTTCGAGTTCGAGGTCTACGACGTGGAGGTGCCGTCGGGGAACCGTCTCTCCGACGGGCCCGACACGACGGGGATGAAGTACTACGACACGCAGATCTGGTTCACCAACGACTTCGACGCGTTCACGCTCAACCCGGTCGACCAGTACAACCTCATCGAGTGGCTGAGCCGGTCGGCCGAGGGGAAGGAGAGAAACCTCCTCCTCACGGGGAACGACATCGGCTACGAGCTCATCGAGACGGAGCGTGAGACGCTCGCGTTCTACACGACGTGGGTCGCGTCGGCGTACCTGGACGACGCCGTCGGCGCCGTCACCGTCGACAGCGTCCCGGGCCTCGAGGACCGCTCGGGGGACAACGCGTTCATGACGCACCTCGATGGGGAGGGCATCCTCCGCGGCGCGTGCCCGCTCCTGAACTCGTTCGACGTCATCGAGCCGTCGTCGGGGCTCGCCGGGACCGAGACCGCCGTCGACTTCATCCGTCTGAACGGCGAGCGGAGGCCGGCAGGCGTTGCGTACACGCACCCGACGATGGGCTACCAGACAGTGAACCTCGGGTTCGGGATGGAGTTCCTGATGGACGGGACGTACGACGGCGGCTCCTCCAACTACACGTCGGAGGGCTACTACCGCACCGGCACCGAGGACCGCGTCGACCTCATGCAGAACATCATGACCTACTTCGCCAAGACACCGACTGCCGACGGCACGG
>JALGVN010000007.1 GCA_025774645.1 bacterium | reverse complement strand
ACAGGAGCCTCGCATGAAAGCACCCTGGATCGCGCTCCTCGCCCTGGCGCTGGCTGCCGCGCCGCTCCTCGCCGCGGACCAGCCGGCGGCCCCGGACACGCTCTCCGCCGACGAGTGGTACATCGCGACCAACATAGGTCTGAACGTCAACCAGGCGAACTACAGCGACAACTGGAGCGGGAGCGAGGTGAGCTCGTACAGCTGGACGCTCGACACGCGAAGCATTGCCCAGAAGCGAATCACGCCGAATGTCGTCACGAACAAAACCACGCTACGCCTCAGCTACGGCGAGACGCGGTCGCAGGACGACGACACGCGCGAGTGGGAGGACGTGAAGATCTCGACCGACGTCATCGATCTGGGCTCCGTCTTCGGGTTCGACGTCGGCTGGCCGGCAGGCCCCTACGGCGCCCTCCGAGTCGAGAGCGACTTCGTCGACGACAGCGATCCCACGAACCTGCGCTACCTGAACCCGACGACGTTCACGGAGTCTGCCGGGCTCCTCAGAGACTTCTTCGCTGGCATGAAGGAGAAGGAACTCTCGTTCCGGCTCGGCGCGGCGGCCAGACAGCTCCTCGACGCCGACGTCGCCGACACGCTGACGGGGACGCGGAGCGACCAGTGGACGTACGACGCCGGCATCGAGTTCATCAGCGAGTTCCGCTACCCGTTCTGGGAGTCCCGGCTCGACTACAGCACGAGGCTGTGGACCTACAAGGCGTACCAGAACTCGCGGGAGGACGAGTGGGCGGGCACTCCCGAGGCCGACTACTGGCAGGCGGTCGAGATCGACTGGGAGCAGGCGCTCGCACTCAAGCTGACGGACGTCTTCTCGCTCAACTTCTACCTCCAGTTCAAGTACGACAAGAAGATCGTCGATGCCTGGCGCGTCAAGCAGACGATGGGCATCGGGTTCTCGCTCCGGAGGTAGCGGGGCTGGTGGGGGGCGTCGGCCGGGCGTAGATTCAAGCCAGAGCGCGGTATCTGTGATTCGCTCCCCGACAAGCTCTAGAGCCTGACATTACATGTCCAACTGGCCCCGTCTTTGCACATTGGCAAGCATGCTGTAACGTCTCCCCCGCCTTGACAGCCCGGGGCGGGAACGGTATATTCGCCCCTGACCTATGGTAACCAGACAACAGACAGAAGCCTATCCCACGAGCACACTCGTCGCGCAGTTCGGCCGACTCCCGGCAACTGCGCGGTTCTACTCCGTGCTCTCCGTTCTCGTCGTCACCCTCGCCGTGACGTCCGGGCTCACGCTCCACAAGGTCGTGAGCGGCGATCCCGTCGGTCTGAACCCGCGGAGCCCCATGTTCGGCGAACTCTCGCCCTGGGGCCGCGTGTTGAACCAGGCCGGGTCCGACTACTTGAAGTCGAGCTTCGACGTCCTCGGTGTCGTGACGCCCATCCCCGGCGACGCCCAGAGCTTCCAGTACACGGCGTCGCCAGGCGAAGGTCTCGAGACGATCGCCGCGGCCCACGGCATCGACCTCGACCTCCTCGCGAGCGCGAACGGCGCGAGCTACGCACAGGTTCCACGCAGGGAGACCGAAGTCCGGCTCCCCCTCCTTTACTCGAGGGACAGGTCCTGGGACCGCTCGCTCGAATTCCTCTACCCGATCTCGACAGACGCCCCCATAGGCGGCAACGGCAAGGCCAAGCAGGGCGCCCCCATCATCGTCCGCCACGCGGTCGCGCGGGGCGAGTGCCTCTGGAACATCGCGAGGAAGTACCACGTCAAGATGGAGACCATCATCGCGATGAACGACCTCCCGAGCGCGCGCTACCTCAGGCCCGGCCAGATCCTCGAGATCCCCGACACGGACGGGACCTACGTCAGCATCAAGAAGGGCGACACGATCAGCGGCGTCTGCAAGAAGTACAACGTCGAGCTCACGGAACTCGTGAACGCGAATCCCGGCGTCGACGTCCAGGCGCTGCACGTCGGCCAGAAGCTCTTCGTGCCCGGCACGGAAGCGCTCGGTCAGCTCTTCAGGTTCGGCTGGCCGGTGCACGGCAGGATCTCCGGCCGGTACGGCAACCGGTACCACCCGATCTTCCACAGACGCATGATGCATCACGGTCTCGACATCGCCGCCCCGTCCGGGACTCCTGTTCGAGCGGCACTGGCGGGCCGCGTGGTCTCCGCAGGCTGGAACGGCGGCCTCGGTCGCGCCGTCGTCATCGAGCACCCGAACGGGTACGAGACGACGTACGGGCACTGCTCGAAGATCCTCGTGAAGAGGGGCCAGACCGTGAAGAGGGGCGATCAGATCGCGAAGGTCGGCAGCACCGGCATCTCCAACGGTCCCCACGTCCACTTCGAGGTGAGACAGAACCGGAAGCGCATGAACCCGGAGCGCGTGCTGTACTAGCCCGTCCGGACATGAACGCAAATTCAAGAGCGCCCCGCGTCCGCAGGGCGCTCTCTCTTTCGCCCGAAGCTACAGCCCCAGATCCCCGCTGATTCCCTGCATCGACGCGAGTGCGATCCCGACGAACTCCTCGAGCGTGAGTCCCATCTCCGTGCACGACTGGATCTGCTCGCGCGAGGCTCCAGCGGCGAACCGCTTCTCGGCGTACCGCCGCATTACGAACTCGACGTCGACGGCGGCGAGCTTCTTGTCGGGATGCATCAGAGCCGCCGCCACGATGAGACCGGTCACCGGGTCGCTCGCGTAGAGCGCCCGGTCCATCTGGCTCTCCCGCGGTACGTGGTCGTTGTGGGCCTTCACCGCGTGGATGATCTCGTCCGAAAAGGCCATTCCGGCCAGCATTTCGGCCGAAAGGAGCCCGTGGCGGTCCGGCTCGTCGAAGGTCTCGTCGTAGTCGAGATCGTGCATGAGCCCCGCCATCGCCCACGACTCCGCGTCCTCCCCGAGCTTCTCGGCCAGGCCGGCCATCACGGCCTCGGTCGCCAGCATGTGCTTGAAGAGGTTCTTGTTCCTGCAGTTCTCCTTGAGGACCTTGATGTTCTCTTCCCTGGTCATGCGTCGCTCCTCCGCTGCCGCGGCCGCCCGGCGTCGGGCCGGGTTCCGGCCGGCTGCCGTCTCGCTACCCCACGTCGATGAACGTCTCTCTGTCCCTGAACCGGCGCTCGATCGCCGCTCTCACGAGCGCCGCCTCGGTCCCCTTCATCCCCGGATCGTCGTCGACGAACGCGAACGCGTCGTCGCGCGCCAGCACGAGGAGCTCCGAGTCGCGCGAGAGGTCGGCCACCGAGAACCGCGGGAGCCCGTGCTGTCTGACTCCCAGGAACTCGCCCGGGCCTCTGATCTCGAGGTCCTTCTCTGCAATCTGGAACCCGTCGTTCGTGTCGGCGAGGACCTGGATCCGCTCCCTCGCCTCGTCGGACGCCCCGGTCCCGACCATGAGCACGCAGTACGACCTGTGCGCTCCCCTTCCGACCCGGCCCCGCAGCTGGTGGAGCTGCGCCAGACCGAATCGCTCGGCGTGCTCGATGAGCATGACGGTCGCGTTCGGCACGTCGACCCCGACCTCGACGACCGTCGTCGAGACGAGGAGGTCGGTCTTCCCCTTCCTGAACTCGTCCATCACCGCGTCCTTCTCCTCGGGCTTCATCCGGCCGTGGATGAGTCCGACGCTCGCGTCCTTGAAGGTCTTCCCGCGGAGCTCCTCGTACATCTTCGTCGCCGCCGAGAGCTCGAGCTTCTCGGACTCCTCGACGAGCGGGTAGACGACGAAGACCTGCCGCCCCTCCCCGATCTCCTTCCTGAGGAACTCGTAGACCCTCGCGCGCGCCGCCTCGTCGCGCACCGCCGTGACGACCGGCATCCTCCCAGGCGGCAGCTCGTCGAGCACGGACACGTCGAGGTCGCCGTACACCGTCAGCGCGAGCGTCCTCGGGATCGGGGTCGCCGTCATGACGAGGATGTCGGGCGCCTTCCCCTTCGCTCGGAGCGCCGCGCGCTGCACGACGCCGAACCGGTGCTGCTCGTCGACGACCGCGAGCGCGAGATTCCCGAACAGGGTGCCCTCCTGGATGAGCGCGTGGGTTCCGACGACCACCTCCGCCTCGCCGCTCTCGATGTGACGGAGCGCCTCCTCCCGGTCGGCGGCCTTCATGCCGCCGCGAAGAAGAACGACCCGGTCCCCGAGCGGCGCGAGGAGCGCCGTGATGTTCTCGTGGTGCTGCTCCGCGAGGATCTCGGTCGGAGCCATGATCGCGGCCTGATACCCGTTCGCGACCGCCTGATGCATCGCCGCGGCCGCGACGACCGTCTTCCCCGAGCCGACGTCGCCCTGGAGGAGCCGGTTCATGGCACGGTCGGCCGCCATGTCGCCGCGGATCTCGCCGACTACGCGCTCCTGCGCGGCCGTCAGCTCGAACGGCAGCGACGAGAGGAGCCGCGCGTGCTCGGCCTCGTTCCAGTCGAAGCGGACCGCCGGACCGCCGGTCGCAGCGCGGAGCTTCCGGAGCGCGACGATGACCTGGAAGAGGAAGAACTCCTCGTACGCCAGGCGCGACCGGGCCCGCTCCGCCCGCTCGAGCGACGGCGGGAAGTGGACGTCCCCCATGGCCTCGCGGAGACCGGGCAGGGCGTGCTTCTTCCGCAATCCCTCGGGGAGCGGGTCGACGAGCACGTCGAGGAAGCGGTCGATGGCGGTCTTCATGATCCGCCGGATGCGTCTGCCGGAGAGATCCCCGATCTGCGAGTACTCCGGCACGATCCTCCCGGCGTGCACGAGTTCCGCGGCCTCGTCCTCCCGGATGACCTCGAACGCAGGGTTCACGAACTCGGTGCGCCTGGCGTGCTTGTCGAAGCGCACCTCGCCGGAGACGACCGCCTTCGTCCCCGTCTCGAGCACGTTCTGGAGGTACGGCTGGTTGAACCACCTCGCGAAGATCGCCCCCGTGTCGTCCTCGAGCGCGGCCACGAACATCGACCACCGGCCGCGGCGGGACACGTCGCACGAGAGCACGCGGGCGACGACCGTCACGCGGTCGCCGACCTTGAGCGTGTCGACGTTCGCGATGCGCGACCAGTCGGCGTACGTGCGCGGGACGTAGTAGAGGAGATCCTCGATGGTCTCGACGCCGCCCTTCGCGAAGAGAGCGGCCATTTTGGGGCCGACGCCCTTCACGTAGCGGACGTCAGAGTAGAGCGTCGTCTCGGTAGCGATACCGGTCCTCCCTCTCCCAGGGGACGCGCGTGTACACGCGGTGACGCTCGTCGGCGCCCGGTGGCGCCGGGCGGCCGCCGACCGGGATGCGGCGCGACCGCGCAGCCAAGATTCTAGACCAGCGCGGAAACGGGGTCAAGACGGCCGAGAGGGCCCCCGAAAGACCTTGCGCGCGGCAGGCGGCCGTGCTAGATTCGTCAATTCGTGACCGAACCTTGGAGGACACCATGTCGAGACGCTGCGATATCTGCGGGAAGCACCCGCGCGTGGGACACAATGTCAGCCACGCTCACAACGTGACGAAGCGCCGGTGGTTGCCGAACCTCCAGCGCGTGCGCGTCGTGATAGACGGCACGCCCAAGAAGATCCTCGTCTGCACCTCCTGCATCCGCTCGGGCGCTGTGGACAAGCTCAAGAAGACAGCAGCATAGACGGGGAAACGGGTATGGAACAACAAGAGGGGCCCTCGAAAGAGGGCCCCTCTCTTCTTTGGTGGCGGCGGTTGGATGGAGCTCGTCGGACAGAGCGCAGGGCCTCCCGAAGCTACCCCTCCCCCCCGGACCCGCCCCCCGCTCCCGAAGTGCGCTTCCGCATCCTGACGGTCGTGCCCGTCTCCTTCGACATCTCGAACTCGACGTCGTCCATCGTCGCCCGCATGATGAAGACCCCGCGACCCGAGCACTTCATGCAGTGCTCGGCATCGGTCGGATCCCACACGCAGCTCTCGTCGAAGCCCTCGCCCTCGTCGTGAACGCTGATCCGAATCTCGTCAGGATCCCAGTCGCAGGTGACGGTCACCTGCTTGCTCTTGTCGAGCCGGTTGCCGTGAACGACGGCGTTCGTGACCGCCTCGATCATGGCCAGCGCCACTTCGTTCTGGGTCTTCTCGTCGAGTGCGTTGAAGCGCGAGCAGCCGAGGAGAATCTCGTCGACGCGCTCAAGCGTCTCGTACTCGCTCGGAAGCACGAGCTCCTGGCTTCCGGACCCCGCATCAGACATGGTCGCTCTCTCGGTCGGGTCGCTAGAAGCTATCGATGGCTTCCTTCTCAGTCGCGTACGTGTCGAAGATCGTCAGGAGCTTCGTGATCATGAACAGGCTCTGGATCCGGTCGGAGACGTGCGCGAGCTTGAGCACGCCCTCGCCCCTCTGAACGCTCGTGTAGACAGCCATGAGCGCTCCGAGCCCCGTGCTGTTGATCCACGGCACGCCCTTGAGGTTGATCACGAACTTCGTCG
Organism: bacterium; assembly: GCA_025774645.1. Lineage (GTDB taxonomy): Bacteria > Joyebacterota > Joyebacteria > Joyebacterales > Joyebacteraceae > JALGVN01. The sequence continues at coordinate 30,697 of JALGVN010000007.1, read as the reverse complement.
TGCCCTTGTCGAGGAGCTGCTTGATCTCGTTCCTCAGGTTCTCACTCTCGGGTCCACCCATGAGCTTGCCCGAGACGTGAACGAGGGCGACGTCACCTTCCATCTGGGTCTTGACCTTCAAGATCCACCTCCGTGGTGTTGCGAATCGGCCGCCGGTACGACTGCGGCGACCAGGACATCCCCGACTCGGCCCCCGCGCGTCACGGGGACCGAATTCATTGGCGCGACTTTAGCACACGAGAGCCGGCAAATCAAAGCGGAATCGCGACGGCGGTGGCAGGACGGCAGCCGGCCTGAAGCGGCCGCGGTCGCACCCACCCGGAACGCGGGCACAGCCCGGAGGCCCCGGCTGGGAGACCCTGGGGGCTCGAGGGCCGTGCTCTCGGCCCTCTTCTGAGCCGATTCTGGCGTAGAACTTGCTTTTGACCGTCGTGCGGGGCTCACCTGCGGCGGATTGACCGCGTGGGCCGCACTGCCTGCCATGAGCGGCCGTGCGGGACCCCGCCGACGGGGCCGTCCAGCCCCTGAAGGCGACAGAAGGCCCCCTACCCGCCTCCTCCTCTCAGGACGGAGGGCGGCGACGGGTCGCAAAACGCATTATCTGCCCGCGTCGGGGAGATCCCGTCCGGGCGACCTCGCGCCCCGGGGGCCGGGAGCGCGGCCGGGTCCGAAACGGAGAGGACCCGATCACACCCGTTCCGCCACCGCTTGTCGGGACGAATGGAGCGGACCATGAGCAGACTGCCCAAGACGCTGTGCCTGATCATCGTCGTGGCCCTCGCGGCCTTGACCATCGACCCCATCCTGGGTCACGTCATCGGCCGGAACGTCCCGTTCCTGAACATGAGGCTCGCCGGCGACCTCTTCCACGAGGTCCTCTACCGAGCGGTCGTCCTTCTGGTTGTCTCGGGAATCTACCTCGCGCCCGGCATGTTCATGGCCCGAATCAGACTGGCCGAGGAAGAGGCGAAGCACCTGAACGGGAAGCTCGAGACCGTGCGGAGCATCATCGGGTTCACGATCCGCGAGACCGACGTCGAGCCGCTGGTCGCCGAAGCGTGCCGGCAGCTGATATCGACGAGAAACTACGAGAAGGTCTGGATCGGGATCTTCGACGGGAGCGGCGGGCTGGCGGCCGCCGCGGAGGGCGGGTGGGGTGAGGAGTTCGACGCGCTCCGGAACGCCATGGAGAACGGGAGGCGACCGGCGTGCGCGCGCACGGCGCTCACGAGACCCGACCCGGTCGTGTTCCAGGACCCGGTCGCCGAGTGTGGCGACTGCCCGCTCAAGCCGAAGCACTACGGCCGCGGGAACCTCATCGTGCGCATCTCCGCCGGCGACAGGACGTACGGTGTCCTGTGCGTCTCCGCCCCGCCTCAAACCGTGGACGACGACGAGGAGAAGGCTCTCCTCCTGAAGGTCGCGTGGGACTTGGGAATGACACTTCGGGCGATCGAGCTCGAGAGGATGCGCTCCAGGACGGCCGACGAACTCGCGACGGAGAAGAAGTCCGCCGAGGCGCTCGCCCGGCTGACCGACGCGGTCGTCGCCTGCGACGCACCCGTCAACGAGATCGCGGAGAGCGTGCTCGACCACGCAATGGCCACGACCGGCAGCAGCGAGGGGGTCGTCTGGATGATGGACCCCAGATCGGGCGTGCCCATCGTCCAGTCGTCGAAGGGCCTCCCCTCAACGTCGAGCCCGGCGTGCGCGCAGGCTGACGCCGACGGCTGCGAAGCGGAGACCGGCGAGACCGCGCTAGAGCAGCCGGACACATCGGCGCCCGCCGGACGCTACCCCGGACTCTGGACGTGCGTCCTCGAGACCTCGAAGACGCTCCGGACGAACGAACCCCAGCTGAGCGACGAGTGGGACGGCGTTCCCAACGCCCCCTCCCCGATAGCGAACTTCCTCGGCGTGCCCGCCGTCGCGGCGGGTCACCTTCTGGGCGTGATCGCGGTAGCGAACTCGAGCCAGGGATACACGCCGAACGACCAGCAGACGCTCGAGCGGCTCGCGGACGTCTACGCCGCCGCTGCCCAGCGCCGTCTGGCTGAACAGGAGATCAGCGTCGCCGAGCGCGCTGTCGACAACTCGCTCGACCCCGCCATGATAGCGGATGACAAGGGCGCGGTCGTACGCGTCAACGACGCGTTCCTGAAAGCGTGGAACTACAGGGACGTACCGCAGGTCCTCGGAGTCCCGATCGGTCGCTTTCTCGTGAACCCCCAGGCCGTCTCGGAGATGCTCGGCGAACTGAAGGCAGGCGGCAGATGGAGCGGCGACCTCGAGGCCAAGCACTCCGACGGCACCTCCTTCCCCGTCGCCGTCTCGGCGACCGTCGCGACCGACCAGTCAGGGAAGATCCTCGCGCTGGCGTTCTCCTTCGTCGACGAGACGGGGCGCAGGAGATCGATGATGGAGCGCGAGATCCTCAGGGTCGTTTCGGCGAAGGCGAGCTCCACCGAAGACCCGAACGAGCTCTACCGCACCGTGAGGCAGCAGCTCGGCAAGCTCATCGACACGAGGAACTTCTTCGTCGCTCTCTACAACCAGGAGACCGAGAGGATCGACCTCCCGCTCTTCCTCGACGAGAAGGACCAGAATCAGTTCGAGACCCTCCCGCCGGGGAAGACCCTGACGGGGCACGTCGTGAGGACGCGCGCGCCGCTCATCGCCACCGAGGAAGACGTGGCCCGCATGGTCACAACGGGTGAGATCGAAGTCGTCGGTACGCCGTGCAAGTCGTGGCTCGGCGTCCCCCTCCTCTCCCCAGAAGGAGCGATCGGGGCCATCGCGGTTCAGAGCTACACCGACGACGACGCGTTCGGCGAGGACGCCGAGGACCTGATGTGCGACATCGCCGCCGTCGTCGCGCCCGCCATAGCGCGGACCCAGGCCGAGGGTGCCAGGAGACACGGCGACGGACGCTTCAATGCGATCGCTGAGACGTCGAACGACGCACTCATCAACGTCGAAAGCCACGGGAAGATCATCTTCTGGAACAAGGCCGCGGAGAACATGTTCGGCTACAGCTCGGACGAGGCAGTCGGGAGGCCGTTCTCGCTCGTGGTGCCGGAGGGCTTCCTCCAGGCGCACGTCGACGGTCTCATGCGCGCAGTCTCAGCCGAGGGCCAGGGCTATGTCCGCGCCACCGTCGAGGGCATCGGCCTCAGGAAGGACGAGAGCGAGTTCCCGATGGAGCTCTCGATCGGCGCCTGGAAATCAGGCGACGACACCTTCTTCACCGCCGTCGTCCGCGACATCACATCGAGGAAGCAGGCCGAGGAGGAACTCCAGTTCCTGGGCTCGATCCCGCTGCAGGTCGGGTACCCTGGCGGCGAGCTCATCGGAAAGACGCTCGACCTCCTCTCGGCCGAAGCGTGGGGTGACGAATTCCAGGACGAGATCCACCGGACCGTCTCGTCGGGACGCGTGTGGAGCGGCGGGCGCATGAACAGGCGGAAGGACGGGAGCACGTTCCTCGTCGAGTTCCGCGTCTCCCCTCTCAGGGACAGGCAGGGACGCCTCTCCTCGTACATCTCCATCTTCCACGACATGACCGAACGCACCAGGGCGGAGCAGCTGCTGCAGACGCTGAACGCAGCGGCCCTCGGCATGGAGCGTCACCTCAGGGCGGAGCAGATCCTCGAGGCCGTCGCGCAGGAACTCGAAAGGGTCGGACTCTCGTGCGCGGTCCTCATGGCTTACCCGGGCCGGTGCGAGGTCACGCTCCGGTACGTGAGCGAGAGCGTCGAGTTCCCAGAGGCCGACGAGTACATCGACACGCTCGCCGTCGCGGGCGTGCCGATCTCGGCAAACCCGGCGGACCCGATCAGGAGGGTCACGAGCGAGCGGCGGGCGATCCTCATCGAAGGACCGCAGGGAACCACGCGCGCGGCGTCCGCCCCCTCCACGTGGGGGGACGGCGACGGTCTCGCCGACATGCTGTACGCCGAGCGTTCGATTCTCGCTCCCCTCATCGCGGGCGAGGACGTCACCGGCGTCCTGGCGGTTCGCTCAGCCGAACTCACCAGAAAGGACGCCCCGGCCATAACGGCGTTCGCCAACCAGCTCGCCGCCGCGCTCCGCAAGGCGAACCTCATGCAGGAGCTCGAGAACAGCCTGCAGGAACTCAAGAGAACGCAGGACATTCTCCTCCACGCGCAGAAGATGGAGGCCATCGGGAACCTCGCCGGAGGAGTCGCACACGACTTCAACAACCTCCTGACCGCGATCACGGGTTACGCGGAGCTCGTGCTCCGCAGGGTCGATGAAGGCGATCCGACCTACTCGGACGTGTCGCAGATCAAGAAGGTCGGCGAGCAGGCGGCAGCGCTCACCGGCCAGCTCCTCGCGTTCAGCAGGAGACAGCCTCTCCAGCGGAAGGTGCTCTCGCTGAACGACGTCGTCACGAACACCGACAAGATGCTCCGCCGCCTCATCGGCGAGGACGTCGAGCTCGTGGTCGATCTCGACGGAGGGCTCAGGCAGGTGAAGGCCGACCCGTCCCAGATCGAGCAGGTCGTCATGAACCTCGCCATCAACAGCCGTGACGCGATGCCGGGAGGGGGAACGCTCACCATCCGGACCGAGAACACCACGCTCGGTGAACCGGAGTGCCAGGACGTGGGCGAGGCCCGCCCGGGCGAGTACGTGCGAATCTCCGTGAAGGACACCGGCGAGGGCATCGACCAGGCGGTCGTCGACCGCATCTTCGAGCCGTTCTTCAGCACGAAGGAAGCCGCACGGCGGTTGGATCGGCGTGTCGAGCGAGCCCGGCGCGGGCACGACCTTCGAGGTGTACATGCCTGTGACGGCCGCCGTCACGGAGGAAGAGCAAGTCGCGGACCTCCCGATGGAGCAGGTCCTCGGACACGGCGAGCGCATCCTGCTTGTCGAGGATGAGGACAACGTCCGGGACTTCGCCAAGAGAGCGCTCTCCGAGGGCGGGTACGAGGTCCTCGAGGCGACGAGCGCCGAGGAAGCGATGACCATCTTCGAGAACGAGGAACGCCGGGTCGACCTCATCTTCAGCGACGTCGTCCTCCCGGCCAAGAGCGGGCTGCAGCTCGTCGAGGAGCTCCTCTCTGTGAGTCCGGAGCTCCACGTCCTCCTCTCGAGCGGCTACACAGACCAGAAATCGCAGTGGTCCGTGATCGATGAGAAGGGACTCGCCTTCCTGCCGAAGCCCTACGACATCGGCGAGCTCCTCCGCACGATCCGGGAGACGATCGAACCGACCTAGGCCGAGCGGGCCCGGCCCGCTCCCCTGCACGGACCGCCTTCCCCCGAGGGGGACGGCGTCCGCTCGAGGTGACCGTGAAGCGGAAGATAACGACCATAAGCATCTCGCTCTGCGCCGGCGCCGCCTTCTGGGCGGTCGATGCGTACGTTGCTTCAAGGAGCGCGTCGGGCGCCGGCTTCGTGGACCTCCTCTGGAGCGAGGCGCCGTTCCAGGCGCTGCTCATCAGGATCGGTGTCGCGGCGGGAGCCCTCGCTGCCGGTGTCGTCGCCGTCTGGATCGGCTCGCGCGTCGCCCGGTCGCGGAAGGCCGCGGTCGAGGCGAACGTGGCGCAGGACGCGACGCAGAACGAAGATCCCCCCGTCCTGGCGTGGAACGCCGACGGGACCGCGAGGGGGGCCCGCGACGGCGCGCAGGGCGCGTCTGACAGGCGGGTCTGGGAGATCGACACCGACGGATTCCTCGACGGTCCCGAACCGGAAGAGGACATCGAGACGGTCGGAGGATCCGCGGAGGAGACGTCTCCGTCCGAGGACGGGCAGATCGACGATGGCCCGCTCGAGGAGATCGTCCACGTGTCCGAGGACGAGGAGACCGAGCTCGAGGAGACCTGCGCCGACGGTTCGGAGGAACCTCCCGACGACGTGGTCGACGCGAGCAGCAGCGGCGGAGACGAAGACGTCGGAGACGACGCCGACATGACCGACACCGACGACACGCCCGACACCGACGGCGCGGCTGACACCGACGGTCCGGTCACGAACACTCCCGACCAGATCCTCCAGAGCGCCGTCGACGAACTCGCGCAGGACAAGGCGTATCACACCGCCTGGGCCGCGTACCTGGGCGGCGGGGGACGCTACGCGTCGGCCGTCGGGACCGGACTCGACGACGGCCTGCAGGCGTTCACCGACCGGCTGAAGCGCGCCGCGCTCCCGCCCTGCGTCATGAGAGCGCAGGTCCGCAGGGAGCTCGTCATCACCGAGAGCGGTCCCGTGAAGTGCGCAGACTGCCCGATCCGCAGCGCCTACCGCGGACGCTGGGCGATGACCGCCAGGCTTGAGAACGACGGGCAGCTCGTTGGAATGCTCTCCGTATCGATATCGAAGAAACGCGCCCACGATTCGCGCGAGCACAGACGCTTCCAGAAGTTCGCGGTCTCGCTCGGCGCCGAGCTCGGCTGCTCGACGGCCGAACAGCGCTGCGCCCCTGTCGACGACGCCTTGATGATCCTCGCGAGCGCAGCCGCTACCTCCCCGGGTGCCGGATTCGTGACGGACCTCGACGGGACCGTGAGGCACGTCAACCCGTCCTGCCTCGACCTCTGGGGATACGATGACCGCGAGGAGATCGTCGGCCGCGCGGCCGCGACGCTCTGGGACTCGGAGAAGATCTTCGAGATCGCTCAGAGGACGGTCGATGAACAGGGACGCTGGACGGGCACGCTTGCCGCGAAGCGCAAGGACCTGAGCCTGGTGGAGGTCGAGACGACCGCACGGGCCGTGGCGAGTGAGAGGGGCGAGCCACTCGGCGTCGCCTACTCGTGCAAACTCGTTCCGAGAAACGGGTCGGAGGACGACGAGTCGCCCGGAGAGAAGGTACCCGCGTCCGTGGGCGCGACGACTCAGCCGGACGGATCCGGCTGGTCGGCGTCAGAGACCGACGAAGACAGCGACGACAGGAGCCGGGAAGCCGGCAGCGAGACCCTGGCCGGCGCGCAGAAGACCCCTACTGAACGGAACGACGGCGCGCCCGTCGCCGACGACACGTTCGACGCCGCGGACGTCACGCCTGACGCCCCAGACGTCACGCCCGACGCCCCAGTGCCGTCCGTCAGCGGCTGGGACGCATCGTGGACGTTCCTGGAAGCCGCAGGCACGCCCGCGATCCGCGTCGACAGCTCGGGAGCGATCGTCCGTGCGACCGCCGCCACCGAGGAGCTTCTGGGCTACCGGCCCAGCGAACTCATGGAACACCCCCTCGACGCGCTCATCAGGTGGGAGTCCGGAGGACAGCGGCCGGAGTCCCTGGCCGCTGCGCTCGCCGGAGAGTCACCGAGGACCCGCGAGTTCTCGCTCACCCGCGCCGACGGCTCGACGCTCGACGCGTCGATCAGGTTCGTCGACGCCGCCGCCGCGGGGCGCCCAGGCCAGACCGTCTGCATCATCGAAGACGCGAGCGTCCGCCGCGAACTCGAGGACGAGATTGCGCGGGAGCGCGAGAAGAGCGAGCAACTCACGGCTTCACAGAAGAGAGCCGAGGACGAGCTTGCGCGGGCCAGGGAGCTGTCGGAAGCGGAGCTCCGCCGCGAGCGCGAGAGGGCCGAAGAGGCCCTCGCCGAGCAGCGCAAGGCCATGGAAGAGCTCGCCATCGAGCGCGTGACGGTCGAGCAGTACCTGGCCGAGCACGACGACGCATCGGACGAGCTCGACCGGACGAGACAGGAAGCGGAAGACCTCCTCGCCTCTCAGATGGGCCTGCAGGAGACGCTCGACCTCGAGAGACTCAAGACCGAGCGGACGCAGGCGGAGAACGCGAAGCTGCAGGAGGAACTCCGCAGCGAGCGAGAGAGAACCACCGAACTCAGGACAGATCAGGCGCGGGCCTCGGAGGAAGTCTCGAGGGAGCGCAAGAAGACGGAGCGGCTCGCCGAGGAGCGCCAGAGGGTTCGCGAGGAGCTGACGCGCGAGCGCGAGGAATCGGCGAAGATCCGCGTCGCCTGGAGCGAAGCGGAGGAGGTCCTCTCCCGCGAGAGGGCGAGGGCCGAGAAGCTCCGGCTCGGTCAGGAGAAGGCGCGCGAGGCGATCACGCGTGAGCGTGACGGGACGGCCGAGATCCAGGCCCACCTCGACGACGCGAGACAGAACCTCTCCATCGAGAGGAACCGCACCGAGACGCTCGACGCGGAGGTCAAGCGCATCGGGGAACAGCTCGCCTGGCAGACCGGGCGGACCGGCGAGCTCCAGGCGGAGCTCGAGGAGACCAGGAAGGACGCCGCGCGCTCTGCGGGGGCGTCCCCCGGACGCACATCCGGGCGCCCCGGGATGGAGGCACGCCTCGAGGAGGAGCTCACGAACACGCGGGAGGAGCGCGACCGCGGCAGGGCCGAACTTGGGAGGCTCGAGGACGCCCTTCTCGGCGAGAAGAAGAGAGCCGAGAGCTACCTCACCGAGAGCCGGAGCATGCAGGCCGAGCTCTCGCGAGACCGGGACAGGACGAGGGGCTACCTCGATCTGGCGAGCGTCATCTTCATGACGCTCTCGGTCGACCAGACGGTCGTCGACGTCAACGGGCGCGGGTGCGAGATCCTGGGGATCGGGAAGGACGGCATCCTCGGAAGGAACTGGAGCGACACGTTCGTGCCGAAGGCCGCAAGAGTCGAAACGAAGTCCCGGTTCGACCGACTCCTGTCCGGTGAAGCCGGCGAGATCAGGGACTTCCGGAGCGTCGTTCTCGCTGTCGACGGCAGCGAACAGAACGTCGTCTGGAACTGCTCGCTCGTGACCGACGAGGAGGGGCACCCGACCGCGGCGCTCTGTTCGGGCGTCGCCGCCCCGGATGCGGAAGAGGAGAAGGGCGGGCTCACGCGTGAGCTCTCCGCTCAGATGCCCGACGCGATCCTCGTGACGGGTACCGACTTCACGATCACCGACGCGAACCCGGCCGCGGGCAGGCTCCACGGATGCTCGAGCGACGACCTCGTCGGACAGACGCCGAAGCTCGTCTCGAACGGCGACAGGGCCGGCGACGTCCGCAACGAGATCCGGGACGCCATCGCCCAGGACGGGATATGGTCCGGGACGCACTCGGTGACCGGTCCCGACGGGGCGGTCCTGACCTGCCACACGCGGGTCTCCCCCATCCTCGACGACTCGAGCGAGACGACGGGATACGTGTTCGCCCAGCGGGACGTCACCGTCTTCCGCCGTCGCGAACGCTTCGTGGCGGCGGTGAGCGACGCCGCGCTCTCGATGGCCCGCGCCCGGACGCCCTCGGCCGTACTCGAAGCCGCCGAGCGGGAGCTCAGGAAGCTCGGGTTCTCGTGCCTCCTGATGCTCGTCGACGAGGAGGAAGGGTCCCTCGCGATCAAGCACGTCACGGGCGACGGCGGCCCCGCCGCCATCGACACCACCGTGGTACGCGCGACGATCGCCGAGACGCCGGAGCTCGCGGGAGCCTACGAGGACCGCAAGACGGTCTTCCTCGAGGATCCCGGGAGCCTCGCGATGCGCATGCTCAAGAAGGAGACCGTCGAGGCGGCCGAGCGTACCGAGAAGCTCTTCGAAGGCGGAAAGGCAGCCCTCTCCCCCCTCGCGGTCGACGACGACGCATTCGGCGTCGTGATCGTGCGGTCGCCGGAGTTCACGGAGGAGCACATCCCGTTCGCCTCGTCGTTCGCGAGCATCCTCGCGGCGGAGTGGCGCAGGGCAACTCTCCTCGAGGAGCTCGAGAGCACCGTCGCGGAGATGGAGGTGGCACACGCACAGCTCGCCCACAACGGCGAGAAGGCCGACATCATGGAGGTCGCGACCGGCGTCGTCCACCAGATCGAGGGGAAGCTCGAGGCGATCGTCGGCTACGCCGATCTTCTGGCGAGCCGCCACGGTTCCGACGATCCGACGCGCGAGGACATCGGCCAGATCAAGAAGACCATCGACAGCGCCAAGACGCTGATGATGCAGCTCGTGACCGTCAGTTCGGGCGCCGCGCCCGAGGACACGGAGAGGCTCGATGCGAACGTCGTCCTCAAGGGGATGGAAGAGACGCTCCGCCGCCTGGTCGGAAGCGACGTCCAGGTCGTCACCGTTCTCCGCCCCAGACTCGACAGCGCGCTCATCGAGAAGGAAGAGCTCGAGCGCGTGATCGCGGACCTCGCCGTCAACGGCAGGGACGCGATGGCGCACGGCGGCACGCTCACCGTGCGGACGGAGAACCTCTCGCTCGACGCGAAGCAGCTCGCCGCAGGATCCGCCGGGCGCCCCGGACGCTTCGTGCGCCTGTCGGTCGAAGACACCGGCGAGGGCCTCGACGCCGAGTCGCTCGAGAGGATCTTCGATCCGTCGTTCAGCCCGCGGCGCCGTGACGGCCGCAGTGCCCCGGGCCTGTCGACCGTCCACGACATCGTGCAGAAGCGCGACGGGTGGATCGACGTGCAGACCGGAAGCGGCCGCGGCACGATCGTCATGATCTACCTCCCCGCGGAAGAGCCGCTCCCCGAGAGCAGGTCGGGTAGGCGGACGGTGCGGGTCCCCGAGGAGAGGATCCTCGTCGTGGAGGACGAGTCGGACGTCCGTCAGTCCGCAGTCGAGGCCCTGAGCGATCAAGGCTACAGGGTCCTCGAAGCGGCGAGCGCCGAGGAGGCCCTCGCGGTCTTCGCGTCGGAGGGCGGGCAGATCGACCTCGTCTTCAGCAACATCGTGCTGCCCGCCATGAGCGGAACGCAGCTCGCAGACGAACTCAAAGAGAAGAGCCCGGAGATCCGGGTCCTCCTGAGCACGGGACGCCTCGACGAGGACTACCAGGGAACGCTGGTCCGTGACAAGGGACTCCGCCTCCTGCAGAAGCCGTACGAGCCCTACGAGCTCGTGCGATCGGTCCGGCTCGCGATGCGGGCGCACTAGGTCGGAACGCGGGGTGCCGCGCCCCGGACGGCGCGGTACTCGTCCCCCCAACGGAAACGGCTCCCTCGATGAGGGAGCCGTTCCGTGTTCTCATCCGGATGAGCGCGTCGAGACGCGCCGCGCTGAGACCCGCTACTTCAGGAGGACCATGAGCCTCCTGTCGGAGAAGCTCCCGGCGGACATGCGGCAGAAGTAGACGCCGCTGCCGACCTTCCCGCCTGATTCGTTCCTTCCGTCCCACACGACCGAGCGCGAGCCGGGTTCCTGCTCGCCGTCGACGAGCGTCCGTACGAGAGCGCCGGCCACGTTGTAGACCGAGATCGTGACGTGGGTCCGCTCGGGAAGCGCGTAACCGATGGTCGTCACCGGGTTGAACGGGTTCGGTGCGTTCTGGAACAGCGCGAACTCCGACGGCGCGGCGCCGACCTCGCCCCCGTCAATCCCGGACGGAGAGCACATGATCGCGACGTCGTCGACGTACCACCCTTCCTGCCCCGCGTAGCTGTCGGCCGCGAACCTGAACCGCACAAGGTGCCCCGTGCCGACGTAGGCGGAGAGGTCGAACGCATCCTGGCGCCAGTCGAACGTACCCGACCAGCAGGGCGTCCCGTCCGGCAGCGGGTTCGTGGGGTCGGAGTTCTTCACGTGGCTGTACCCGCCCTGCGGAACGAGGAGGCTCCACGTCGCTCCCCCGTCAGACGAGATCTCGACGATCGCGCAGTCCTCGGCCGCGCCGGTGCCGTCCTCGAGCGCGCTCAGGCGATGCCACATGGTCATCTCGCAGCCGCTGCCCAAACACAGCTCCGGTGTCTCCAGAGCCGCATCGGCGAACGGCATGTAGTATCCGCCCCCGGGTCCACCGTACTTCCAGGCGTAGCTTCCCGAGTTCGAGCGGTAGTCCGTGACGTGCCACTGGTCGAGGGAGCCCTCCGTAACGACGTGGTGGCTCCAGTCCTGACCCGTGACCTCGAAGCCCTCGTCGAGACCCCCGGCCACCGCGGCCGTCAGCGCGACCGTTCCCGTGTAGCCCGTGCCCGTGCCGACCGAGAGCTCGTAGTCGACGAGGTGCAGCGGGGGCGTGTCCGGCGCGAGGGTCACCGTGAACCCCGGGGCGAGCTCGCCGGAGCCGCCGGGCCCGATGAGGACCGTACCTGCGCTCCCGCCGACGACCGAGACGTAGGGGTCGACGCTGCCCAGTTCGGCCGTCACGTCGTGCGCCGGCTCGCTGCCGACGTTTTCGAGGATCACGGAGAGCGTGATCGTCTCACCCGGGTTCGGGCAGCCGTCGCCGTCGCCTCCCGGCGGCGAGTCGTCGACCGTCCAGCCTCCCAGCACGAGAGCCGGTGCGCCCACCCCAACGCTGAAGAAGCTCACCCACGAGCTGTCTCCGTCGGACGCCGCCACCTCGAACTGGATCTCGTGCCCGTCGCCGCAGTCGCCCGCGACCGAGAAGTCGTAGTCCTCAAGGCTCTGGGCAGTGCCGCCCGCGGGGACGGCGCCGAAGTCCTCCGACCCGTCCGTGATCGTCACGTACGGGTCGTCCGTCGAGAGCGTCGCGGTGACGCCCTCTCCGTCCACGAGCCCTACGTTCCGGAGCGTCAGGAGGAGCTCCACCGTCTCGCTCGCCGCGACCAGTCCATTGCCGTCGCCCGAGCTCCCGCCGTTCGCGTCGTCATCGATCACGTGGCCGTCGTAGATGCAGAACGGGACGTCGGCGTTCGTCACGGAGGTCGTTCCCTCGAACGGGAGGCGGTCGTGCTTCGACACCGTGACGTCGAGAGCGCCCGTGACCATCGGCGCCGGATCGAGCGTGATCACAGCCTGTCCGGCGGCGTCGGTGCGCCCCGTCGAGTGGATGCCCTCGTCAGTCTTCACCACGCTCACGAGTGCGCCCTCGACCGGGTCGCGCCCGTCTGAGACGACGGCCGTGAGCACCGGCAGGCCGATCGGGACTGTCGCCGGGTGGCTCACGTCGAGCGTGGCCGGCGGCTCTGTCCAGATGTCGACCGCCGGGTCGCCCAGGATGTTGTACATCTCGAAGTAGCGGCGCGTGCTGCCGCCGGTGCCGTAGTGGTCGAGAAGGTGGTAGAGGGCCCTGTGGCTGATTCCGCACGCCCACGTGTACCCCTCCGCGAAGAGAGCCTCGAAGGCTCCCCTCTCGAGGATGTCGTCCTCGCCCCAGTACGACGTCACCGACGATCCCCAGAACACGAGCGCGCCGCGGTCCGGCGCGTTGATCCACGACTCGCCGAAGCACGCCGCGCTGAACATCCCGGTCAGGCACGAGTAGCTGTGGACGAGCGGCAGCTTGTCGGCGTTGTGGAGAGCGTTGACGTGGCCGGCGTTGTAAGGCGGGCCGTCTGCCCACGAGGTGATCGATCCGTGCCCGGAGTAGATGCAGAGTGTCCGTCCGTTGTCCAGGGCCGCCGAAACGTCGCCCGCCGTCGCGCCCTGCGTGCAGTAGAGCCGCTGCGACAGGTACCCGCGAGGCTCGAGGTACTCGCCGATGACGAACTCGTGCGTGCCCTCGGGGACGCTCGAATTGTCGCAGGAGGCCATGAACACGGCCTTCTTGATCCAGTCGGTCCCGCTCACCAGATCGTAGCGCTCGTAGTCCACCGTCTTGTTGACGAGGTTCGTGACCTGCGACGCGGACGTGCAGGAGAACCTCCCGATCCAGATATCCGGGTCCCAGTCGTCCGGGCCGTCCATGGTGACGTAGTAGAGGTCCGTGGCGGGGTTGTCGGACTGCGTGCCGACCCAGTAGTCGATGTACGGCGTGTCGCCCACGAGAAGCACGTACGTCGGAGGCGCCGGCCAGTTGTCGTAGGCGTCCTGGATGAAGGTCTTGATATTCTGCTTGGTGTTCCCGCCGGGAATCTCGCTCGTCTTCACGACCGTCGTGTGGTGACCCTTCTGGTTCCGCCACGCGGCGAGCGGGAGAATCGAGTCGTAGAAGCTGTCGTGGACGATGATCAGATACTCGATCGGGAGCGGCAGGTCGTACCTGGCGCGGAAGGCGTCGGCGTTCACGAAGAGATCGCTCGCGAGCCGGTCGAATCGGGCGTTCGAGTATCTCTCGATGGCGCCCCTCGTCGCGGCGGCGTCGGCCCGCTCGAAGTCGATCCTGACGACGAGGTCCGTCGTGAGCTCGAGGGCGCCGCCGGCCGGGTTGTAGCGGAGCGGCGTGATCTCGAGCTGGACGTACCTTCGCCCTCGCAGCGTCCTCACGTCGCCCACGCTCGCGGGGTCTCGCGGCTGAAACTCGTCGCGACCGTAGTAGTCACGCGAGAGAACGAATTCGGCTTCGTCGATCGCCCCGGGCAGCTTCTCGATCGGCGGCTGTGCAGGAAGGAGCGGGTGCGCGAGACCGAGCGATCCGAGCGCCGCGACGCGCGACTCGGAGGAGACGACGCGCAGACGCGGAACGGCGCCTACCGGGATCTCCACGAGTTCGCGAATCACCGGAAGGAGCGCCTCCCCCACGCCCGTCGTGTGTCCGTACGGCGGAATCGACAGGCGCACGTACTCCCCGCCGTTCGTTGACGCGTCCTCGGCGACTGCTCCGACGATGCTGAACGCGAGCGTGACGCCGGACATGTCCGACGAGATGACGTCGACCTCGGCCTCCCGCGCAGGATTGGTCCCGAAGGACACCCAGCGCCCCGAGGCGGAAGCGGCGCCCGAGACGAGCACGAGTGCGCACAGAGCGAGAACCAGCCGGCCATTTCTCATCCATCCCCCGTTCGCTCAGAGTGACGACGGCGCGGGGCTCGCTTGCTCCGCGCGGGTCACTGTGATACTCTCACATAACTGCGTACGTGTCAATGAGTTGCACGCGCAGGCCGCCGAGAGACCGGCGACCGAGACGCGTGACACGCATCCTAACCACCGCAGGCTGTGACAGCAAACGCGTGCAGAGGAGCCCACAACCCCGGGCGGTGCGCCCGGACAGACGAAGGAGCGGGAAGATGCTGAGACCGGTGCACTTCGAGATCGCGGCGGACGAACCGGAGCGGGCGGTCAAGTTCTACGACGACGTGTTTGGCTGGAAGACGAACAAGTGGGACGGCCCGGTCGACTACTGGCTGGTCAAGACCGGCGAGGACGCCGAGGGCATCGACGGCGGCATCGCACGACGCCGGCCCGGTTCGGTGACGTCGTTCTCGATGGAGGTCCCCTCGGCCGACGAGTTCGCGGCCAAGGTCGTGGGGGCCGGCGGGAAGATCGTCGCCCCGAAGTCGGCCATCCCCGGCATCGGCTGGATCGTCTACTGCGAGGACACCGAGGGCAACGCCTTCAGCATCATGCAGGACGACCCGGAAGCGAAGTAGCCCGGGTTCGCAGCCTGAGCGAAGAGCGCCCCGTCCCGCAGATCGCGGGTCGGGGCACATCCATTCGGACTTCGAGCCGCTCGCCCATGGAGCCTACCGGAAGCGCGCCTTGATCACCCCCCAGCTGCCGTACTGCACGGGCGCCGCGTCGCATCCTACGTCGAGTGCCCCGATGAGCCCGCACGCTCCGCTGTGCCCCGGCGCGCATGGCGAGTCCCCGCGCAACGTGAGGTCGCCTCCTCCCATGTTGCAGAAGAGCGGGTCTTCCGAGAGATTGCCGTCGACGCCGGATTGGCCGGCGATACACCCGACCCAGTCCCCGCCGTCGTTGCCGTAGACGTCGCAGCACGTAAGCGTGATCGAGCAACCGGCGTCCGGGAAGCAGTGGGCCGCGCCCCCTGTCTCGCCGAACGCGATGATGCAGTTCGAGAGCTGCGGGTGGCAGTCCCAGTGGCAGAAGATGCCGCTGCCTTGAAGCGCCTTGTTGCCCGCGATCGTCGTCCCCATCAGGAGCGGAGACGACCCGCCGTCCAGCCTGATGGCCCCGCCGCGGGCGTCCGCCACGTTGCCCAGGAACGTGCACCCGCTGATCTCGAAGAAGGGGCACTCACTCGCGTACAGACCTCCCCCGTCCCACGCTCTGTTGCCCGTGAACTCCACGCCGACCAGAGTGGGATCGGAGAGCTCGCAGAGCATGCCTCCACCGTCCTCGTTGTACGCCCAGTTGTCCACGAACCTGACACCGATGAGCACGGGAGACGCGCCTTCGCACCACATGCCTCCGCCGCTGTCCCAGACGAAGTTCCCGATGAAGTCCACGTCGGTCAGGGTCGGCGAGGAGCCGGGAGAGCACTCCATGCCTCCCCCGTGCGACCCGCTGAGCCCGTCGTTGTTCTCCAGAAAGACGCACCCGGTGATCTTGGGGCTCGAGCCGGAGTCGCAGCGCATCCCCGCTCCCCTGCTCGCCCGGTTCCAGGCGAACACGCAGTTCTCGATCGCGAGATCCGAGTCGACGCAGTACAACCCGCCCCCGCCGAGGCCGTCGTCCTGCGGATAGCCGTGGATCGCGGTGAATCCGACGAGGCGGGTGGAGCCGTCGGCGCCTTCACACCTGAAGACCCGGTCGATCTGCTCGGCGTCGACGGTCACGCAGTCCGCCACCCCCGCGGCGCTCACAAGGGTGACACCCGATTTGAGGTCGATGGCGTGCTCGTAGTATGTGCCGCAGGAGACGACCACGGTGTCGCCCGCCGACGCCACCTGAAGGCCCTCCGCGATGGTGGGCTCGTCTTCGGGAACGTAGATCGTGGTGGCGTGAACGCGGGGCGCGACAGCGGCAAGAAACACGACGAGAGACACAGCGATCACAGTAGCTCTCACGGAAGGCGACCTCCTTCCCGCTCTCCGGCCTTGCTGTTACCTCCACACATCACGGCTACATCCGCATCTTCCGAAGCTCGCGGTGGCTCGGAGTCCAGTCGGTGAGCTGCGCGCGCGCGATCGGGTTCCTCGGATCGAGCTTCAGAACGTCGCGGAACTGGCTGTCCGCCTCCTCGCTCCGGTCTACCCTCCTGTAGGTGAGACCTAGCGTCAGCCTCGCCTCGACGTAGTTGGCGTTGATCGCGACGGCCTTCTCGAGTTCGGTGATCGCTTCGGTGTGGCGCTGGCTCGCGATGTAGCGGTCGGCGAGCTCACGATGGAGGTCCGCGTAGCCGGGCTGAAGCGAACGCGCCTTCTCAAGATGCGTGATCGCCTCCTCCTCCTTGTCGAGAAGCGCCTTGACGCGCCCGAGGCACGCGTGCGCCTCGGCGTAGTCGTCGTTGATCCTGAGCGCCTCCTCGAACGCGCGCTCCGCGTCCTCGAACTTCGACCTCGCGAGATACGCGACGCCGAGCCCGCAGTGCAGGTCGGCGTACTCCGGGTTCATCGCGATCGCCGCCGTGTACCGCTCGATCGCCGCGTCGTAGTCGCCGCTCTCGAGCAGGATGTCGGCCGACTCGCCGGGCATCTCCTTCCGGAACCTCGGGTCGTCGAACGCGACCTTGAACGCCTGGAGGGCCTCGTCGGTCTTGCCGGACGAGAGGCTGGTCATCCCGAGGTAGTAGTGCGCGAGCGAGTACCTGGGGCTCTCCTTCGTCACGCGGAGCAGCTCGCCGCGCGACTCCTCGAACATCCCCCGCTTGAAGAAGCCGATCCCAAGGTAGCACCTGAGGTCCCAGTAGTCAGGCCTCAGATCGACCGCCCGCTTCAGGCTCTCACAGGCCTCGCGGAACTTCGAGAGCTTCAGGCTGTACACGCCCTTGAAGAAGAGCGAGTCGACGTAGCTCGGGTTCGTCTCGAGCGCCGCGTCGAGCTGGGAGATCGCCTCGTCGTACCTCCCGAGCTCCCCCAGCGTGATCGCCAGACGGCACCGGATGTCCGGGTACTGAGGACGGAGTTCCACCGCCTCCTCGAGCCTCGTGATGGCGTCGGTGTAGTTCCCGTCGTTGTACGCCGTCACGGCCTCGTTGACGAGCGTCCTGAAGTCCTCCTTCGCGCTCATCGCCTCCCGCAGCTCCTCGTACGGCGGTCTCAGGAACTGCGCGCTGATGTCCCGGAGCGCGAGCTTCTCG
The DNA here is from genome assembly GCA_025774645.1 of bacterium. Classification (GTDB taxonomy): domain Bacteria; phylum Joyebacterota; class Joyebacteria; order Joyebacterales; family Joyebacteraceae; genus JALGVN01. Next base: position 12,885 of record JALGVN010000007.1, on the reverse strand, counting down.
GGCAGAGGGACAGCGAGCCCGTACTTCGTCGCCTTCTCGAAAGCCTGGGCGGCCTCCTCGGGCCGGCCGGACTCCGCAAGAGCGATGGCCAGATAGCAGTAGGCCTCCATGTACTCGGGATTGATCTCGATGGCCTTCCGGAACGACCCGACGGCGTTCGCGTGCTCCCCGCGTTTCTCGTGGATCACCCCGAGGTGGTAGTGGAGATCGGGGTAGCGCACGTTCTCCTCGACGGCCTTCTTGAACTGCTCCTCCGCACGTCCCAAATCCCCCTGCTGGTAGAAGGCGAACCCGAGGTGCGCGTGTGTCTCCGCAGCGTAGAACATGCCCAGCTGGTAGTACGGATCCGACTTGTTCGTGTTCGAAGAGATGGCCTCCTCGAACTCGACGACGGCCTTGTCGAACTCGCCGCGGTTGTAGTACTCGATTCCCTTGTTGTAGTGGTCGCTGTCTCCCAGTCCGAACAGTTTCGTGAAAAGGGACACTGGCACCTCCTTCAATAAGGCGGGGCCGCCTCGCGCGGAACCCGGTCCGCTAGTCCATCTGCCTTCTGAGAAACGCGGGGATCTCGAGCTCGCGTCGCGAGCTCTTCCGTGAGCTCTTGACCGCGCCACCGCGCTCGCGGAGCACGCCGCGCTCTCTGCGGCTCTCGGTCGCTCTGCTCCCCGCCGCAACGAGAGGCTGGACGGGGGCCGTCGGCTCTGAAATCCGTCCGACGTTCCTCCGCGGGGTGAGCTTCACCGTGTCGGGCTTGTGCTCGGGTCGCGCCTCGGGCTTGGGCCTCTTCTTCTCGCCGTGGATGCCGGTCGCGATGACCGTGATCATGATCTTGTCCTTGAGCGTCTCGTCGATCACCGCGCCGAATATCATGTTCGTGTCGACGGCGATGGCCTCGTTGATGATCATCGCCGCCTCGTTGATCTCGTGAAGCGTAAGATCCGGTCCGCCCGTCACGTTCACGAGCACGCCGTCGGCTCCCGCGATGCTCGTGTCCTCGAGGAGCGGGCTCTGGATCGCCTGCTGCGCCGCCTCGACCGCACGGTTCTTCCCACCCGAGAGGCCGGTGCCCATGACGGCGTCGCCCATCTCGGTCATGACGGACTTCACGTCCGCGAAGTCGAGGTTCACGAGGCCGGGCACGGTGATGAGATCGGAGACGCCCCTGGTCGCCCTCAGAAGCACGTCGTCGGCGATGCGGAACGCCTCGCGGATCGGCGTGTTCTTGCTCGCGACGGCGAGGAGCCTCTGATTCGGGATGACGATCGCGGTGTCGACCTCGTCCTTGAGGAGCTTGAGCCCGTCCGCGGCCTGCCGCATGCGGTACTGCCCCTCAAAGAGGAACGGTTTCGTCACGACGGCCACGACGAGCGCGCCCATCTTCTTCGCGATCTTCGCGATGAGAGGACTCGCGCCCGTTCCGGTGCCGCCGCCCATGCCCGCGGCGATGAACACCATGTCTGCGCCCTTGAGGACGGCCTCGACCGCGGCGACGTCCTCCTCGGCCGCCTGGCGGCCGACGTCGGGGTTGCCGCCCGAGCCCAGTCCGTGCGTCAGCTGCTTGCCGATCTGCACGCGCTTCAGGGCGAGCGAGCAGTCGAGCGACTGCGCGTCGGTGTTGACCGCAATGAAGTCGACGCCGATGAAGCCCGACTCGACCATCCGGTTGACGGCGTTCCCGCCGGCGCCGCCCACTCCCACGACCTTGATCTTCGCACTCAGCTCCGGCTCGAACTCGAGCTTCAGCGTCATCCTTCTCCCCTCCTCGGTTCCCAGCGACATCTGCGGGGAACGTGGTGCCTCTGCGTGACTCTTCTTTTTCGTCGTGTTGGTCCTCTTCGCACTCATGGTCTTGGTCTTCTTCGCGCTCATCGTCTCCGCCCCCATCACAGAAGACTGTCCACCCACTGGCGGACCCTCTGCACCGTCTCCACGAGGGGCGCATCGATCCTTGCGCGTCCTCCCGTGGCGCCGTCCACCGATGACAGGATCACGCCGACCGCGGCCGCATGCCCCGGATCGGCGATCGCGTCGAACCTGCCGGACACCCTTCCCGGCAGGCCGATCCTGGTCGGCACTCCGAAGACGTCCTCCGCAACCTCGGAGACTCCCTCGAGCCTCGCGCCGCCGCCCGTCAGGACGACGCCGGCGGGGATCCTCCCCCAGTAGTCGGTGCTTCTCACCTCGTTCATCACCAGTTCGAAGATCTCGCGAATCCTCGGTTCGATGATCGCCCCGAGCACGTGGCGCGACGTCTCGCGGGGCGGACGACCCCCGACGCTCGGAATCGCGACCGGAGTGTCGTCGGTGGCCGCGGCCTTCGCGGACCCGTTCTCGATCTTGAGCTGCTCGGCCTTCGAGAGCGGCACCCTGAGGCCGACGGCGATGTCGTTCGTCACGCTCGAGGCGCCCCACCCGATCGACCCCGTGTGTCTCACGGCGCCCGAGTGATAGAGCGCGAGTCCCGTCGTCCCGCCTCCCGCGTTCACGAGGAGGACGCCGAGCTCCCTCTCGTCCTCCGAGAGGGCGGCCCTGCCTGCCGCGAGCGCCTTGAACGCCACGCCGCTCACCCGGAGCCCCGCCCGCTTCACCGCGCGCTTCACGTTCTCGACCGCCTGCTGCGACGCGGTCACGATGTGGACGTTCGACCCGAGCCGCACGCCGCACATCCCGATCGGGTCGCGGATGCCACGCTGCCCGTCGACGAAGAACTCCTGAGGAAAGACGTCGATGATCGCTCTCCCGACCGGGAGCGCGAGCGTCTTCGCCGCGTCCAGGACGGTCGCGATCTCCGAGCGCGTGATCTCGCCTCCCGACCGCGAGACCGCAATCACGCCCCGGCTGTCGATCCCCTTGATGTGCTCGCCGTCGAGCGAGACCGACACGCGTCCGATCTCGACGTCGGCGCCCGCCTCGGCAGCAGCGACGGCGTCGCGAATCGAGTTCGAGGCCTTCTCCATGTTCACGATGACGCCGGCCTCGATCCCCTCGGAGGCGGACTCGCCGAGCCCGAGGATCTCCGGAAGCTCCGGATCCCTCACGTCGGCGACGACCGCCTTGATCCTGCTCGATCCGATGTCCAGACCGACCACGATCTCGTTCTTTCTCAAGTGGCGCCTCCTGCGGGGGCCCGGCGGCCGCTCCCCGGCCTGAGCCGGACGACGGCCTGATCTCTGTATGTGAGATCTATCGACTGGACCTGCTCGCCCCTCGAGCGGAGGTCCCGGAGGACCATCCAGAGGCGATTCAGTCCCTGCGAATTCAGAGCGCCGGAGCCAACCCTGATCTCTGCCCCGTCGGCTACCGTATAGATGACCAGACCCGACCCCGGCGCAATCCTGACTTCCGATATCTCCATCCAGAGGAGGGGCGAGACTTCCCTCGCCGTCCTCAGGATCTCAAGCACTTCGTGAACCTCTTGCGTCGCCCAGACCTCTCCCGCGCCCTCCGTCCCGTTGCCCGCCGCCCCATCGCCCGCGGGCGTCATGTCGCCGACCGCGCCCGTGATGAGCGGCAGGTCGATGAGCGCGGTCCGCTCGGTGGCGGGGAGCACCAACCCTTCGTCGGTGATCTCGAGACACTCCCCGGTCGGCGCGATCACGAACGCCGCGGGCGGAGTCTCGTCGAGGCGCACGACGATGCGGTCCGGCAGGAGCCGAAGCGCCTGAGCCCGCTCCACGCGCGGCGACGACGCGACCGATCTCTCGACGTCGGAGATGCTCACGGAGAGGAGGTTCGTACCCACCTCCAGACCGGAGAGCGCCACGACCTCGCTCTCCGTCAGCACCTCGTTCCCTACGACCTCGACCTCCGAGAGGACGAACGGTCCCGCGCGGCGGCCCCAGATCGACGCCCTCGAGATCGCGTAGCCCATCCCGGCTACGAGCAGAACCGCGGACGCGACGACGGCCGCGTGGCGCACCGTCCATGAGCGGCGGCGGACGCGCCGGTTCTTCCCCGGCTTGCGCGGCTTCCGCGAAGCCCCGCGCTTCCGTCCCCGTCTCGATCTGCCTGTTACCCTCACCGGTCCCCCTCCAGCTCGCACGTCTCAGTGGGAGCGCCTGCCCACGACCTCGATCTCGAGGACGAGCTCGATGCCCGTCCCCTCGAGCACACGGGAGCGCACGATGGAGATCAGCTCCTCGACCTCGTCGGCGGTGGCCCCGCGGTCGTTCAGAATGAACCCGGCGTGAAGGTCCGAGACCACGGCCCCGCCGACCCGTGTTCCCTTGAGGCCGATCTCGTCGATCATCCTCCCGGCCGATCCTCCGGGCGGGTTCCTGAAGATGCAGCCGGCGCTTCGCATGCCCGTCGGCTGGGACCTCCACTTTTTCTCCAGCGTCTCCTGTCGGCGCCGCTCCACGTCCTCCGGAGGCGCCTCCTCGAGTCGGAGCCTCACGAGCGACACGACGGCGCCCTCGGGGAGCTGCGTGCGCCTGTACTCGATCGCGAGTTCATCCGCGGGCACCACGACCGCGCTCTTCCCGGGCTGGAAGGTAACGATCTCGGCCAGCCGACCGCCGATCGTGTCGCCGAAGCTGCCGGCGTTCGTCTTCACCGCCCCGCCGACGCTCCCGGGAATGCCGGCGAGTCCCTCGAGACCCGTGAGTCCCTCTTCCGAACAGAGCGTGAGGACCTTCGACAGAGCCACGCCGCTCCCCGACTGCAGTCCTTCCTCCGTCCGGGCGACCTCGGAGAACGCGTTCTTCGCGCACAGGACCGCCCCCTCGAGACCACCGCTCCGGACGAGGATGTTCGTGCCCCGGCCCATGATCATCGTCGGGACTCCCTCGTCGGCGAGGAACGCCGCGGCGTCCATGAAGGCGCCCTCGTCCGCGGGCTCGACGAAGACGTCGACGGGTCCGCCGAGGCCGAACGACGTGTGCTTCGCCATCGGCTCGTCCTCGCGGACCGCCTCGGGCGCCAGGCCCGACAGCTCGTCTATGATCCTGCGGTCGATCTGCATCGAACTCTCCGTGGTTCGTTCCACCCGCCGCGGTCGTCCGGAGCGACCGGCGTCACGGCCCCGCCCGGGACCCGGCAGCGACTCAGTTGTGCGCCTCGTCTTCCCTCCGCTGGAGGGTCGAGAGGATCCTCTCGCCGACCGTGTAGATGTCGCCCGCGCCCAGGGTCAGCACGATGTCCCCGGGCTCGATGACGCCCATCGCGCGCTCGTACAGCGCGTCCATCTGCTCGACGTACTCCGCGTTCCTGTGGCCGTGCCGCCTCGCGGCTTCCACCAGGGTGGCGCCTGTTATTCCTTCGATCGGCTCTTCGCTCGCCGCGTAGATCCCCGTGACGAGCAGGACGGTAGCATCATAGAAACTCCGCCCGAACTCCTCGGCGAGCTTCTGAGTGCGCGTGTAGCGGTGAGGCTGGAACAGGACGACGAGACGCCTGTTCCAACGCGCCGCCGCCGCGGAGAGCGTTGCTTTAATTTCGGCCGGGTGGTGTCCGTAGTCATCCAGAACAAGCACATCGTTGACCTCCCCTTTGATCTCGAACCGCCTCGCGATCCCCTCGAACTTCCACAGCGCGCCTGCTATGTCCTTGAAGCTGACGCCCAGTTCGAGGCCGACCGCGACCGCGGCAAGAGAGTTGTACACGTTGTGCAGGCCCGGCATCTTGATCTCCATCTGGCCGAGCTCGAATCCCGCGGCCTCCACGCTGAAGGCCGTCGTGTCGCCCCGCGAGTCGATCACGTGGGCCTGGACGTCGGCCTGGCTCGCGAGACCGTAGCTGACAACCCGTCGATCGATGTCGCCGATGATCGACTGGATGTTCCTCTGGTCGAGGCAGACGACCGAGCACCCGTAGAACGGGACGCTGTTCGCGAAGTGGATGAACGCGCCCTTGATCTCCTCGAGGCCCGACCAGTAGTCGAGGTGCTCCTCGTCCACGGTCGTCACGACCGCGATCGTCGGCGAGAGCTTCAGGAACGAACCGTCGCTCTCGTCCGCCTCGGCGACCATGTACTCGCTTGCACCGAGGCGCGCCCCGGTCCCGAACGACTGGATCTTCCCCCCGACGACGACCGTCGGGTCCAGGCCGCCCGCCGAGAGCACCGCCGAGATGAGCGACGTGGTCGTCGTCTTCCCGTGCGTGCCCCCCACCGCGACCGAGTACTTCATGCGCATGAGCTCGGCGAGCATCTCGACCCTCGGGATCACCGGGACCATGCGCTCGCGGGCCGCGACGACCTCCGGGTTGTCGGCCGAGACGGCCGTCGACACGACGACGACGTCGGCGCCCTCGATGTTCCCGGGATCGTGACCCAGAGCTATCCGGCCACCGAGCTGCTCCAGGCGCTCGGTCGTCTCGGTCCGGCGAAGGTCCGAGCCGGAGATCACGAACCCGAGGTTGACGAGGACCTCGGCGATCCCGCTCATGCCGGCGCCGCCGATCCCCACGAGGTGCACGTGCTTGACCCGTCCGAACATCGTCACGACGACCGTCCCTCCTCGATCGAGTTCCCCGCGCCACCGGCGGCCCCGATGCCATGGGAACCGCCCGACGCGCCACCGTTCGCCGCGTGCTCCGCCGCGCCCGCAAGAACCAGAACGGCCTGCGCGACCCGGTCAGCCGCATCGGGCCGCGCAAGCGTTCCGGCAGCCTCCGCCGCAGCCGCGAGCTGGTGACGGTTCGAAAGAAGCTCCACGATCAGGCCGGCAAGCGTCTCCCCGGTGAGCTCTCCGTCGGGGATGACGACGGCCGCCCCCGCGCGTTCCATCTCGCGCGCGTTCTTCGTCTGATGGTCCTCCGTTGCGTACGGGTACGGGACGAGGATCGACGGCTTCCCGAGAAGGGCCAGCTCCGCGATCGTCGTCGCCCCCGCGCGCGATACAACGAGGTCGCTGGCCGCGTAGGCCGGACCCATGTCGTCGAAGAAGGGCCGGACGACGGCACGTGACCCTGCGGCCTCGGCGGCGTCCTGCATGTCGGCGACGCCCCCGCTCCCGGTCTGGAGGATGAACTCCGCACCGAGTTCCCTGAGCCGCGGGAGCGCCGCCTTGATCGCTTCGTTGATCCTCACTGCGCCTCTGCTTCCCCCGAACGCGAGGATGACCGGGGCCTCGGGCGAGAGCCCGAGACTCTCCCGCGCCTCGGCGCGGTCGGTCAGGGCGAGCCCGCTTCTGACCGGGTTACCCGAGACCTCGATCGCCCGCGCGTGCGGGAGGTGGTCCTTGGTGTCCTCGAACGTCACGTGGACGGCGTCCACCCAGCGCGACAGGACCCGCGTCGCGAGCCCCGGGTGCGAGTTCTGTTCCTGCAGGAGCGTAGGCACCCGGAGCGTCAGGGCCGCCGCGATCGGCGGCAGGCTGATGAACCCGCCGGTCCCGACAGCGACGTCGGGCTTCCTTCCGGAGAGGACGGCGAGAGCCTTCGCGTAACCGCCGGCGACGACGAACGGCATCGCCAGGTTCCGCACGTCGGCCTTCCGTCTCAAGCCCATCGACGGAACCGCGAGAAAGGGCCGCCCGGTCCTCGAGACGACTCTCTCCTCGATCGAACCCCTCCGCCCCGCGAAGAAAACCTGTGTGTCGGGGCGCAGACGCTCAACCGCCTCCGCGATCGCGAGGCCTGGGAAGATGTGTCCGCCGGTTCCACCGCCTGCAATCATGATCCTCACGACCTCTTCCTTCTCGTGCCCGATCTGCGTCCGCCGGGTGCCCTTCCCCAGCTGCGCGCGAGCTCCTCCGGTCTCGACTTCGCTCCGCCGTCGAGCACGGCGCGCTTCGACATGTCCAGGAGGATGCCCATGGCTCCCATGTTGACGATGAGCGACGACCCCCCGTAACTCACGAACGGGAGCGGAAGCCCCGTCGTCGGGACGGTCGCGGTCGCCACGGCGATGTTGATGAACGCGTACGTCGTCACCATCGCCGTCAGTCCGGCCGCGAGGATCGTGCCGTAGAGATCGTCCGCCCGCATCGCGATCCTCAAGCCGCGCACCATGAGGAACGCGAAGAGCGTGACGAGTCCGAGCGCGCCCAGGAACCCCAGCTCCTCCCCCCAGATCGAGAACGCGAAGTCGGTGTAGGGATCGGGGATGAACGAGCGCTGGAGGCTTCCGCCGATCCCGCGTCCCGCGAGCCCGCCGGACCCGAGCGCAACGAGCGACTGGTAGATCTGGTAGGCCGCTCCGCGCGTGTCGAGACCGTCGAGCGTGAGATCGTACGTCGCGCGCCAGACCGCCCACCTCTCCGCGATGTGCGGGACCTTCTTCGCGGCGAGCCACGCCGCAGGCACCGCGATCGCCACGAGTCCCGCGATGTGACGGAGCTTCGCGCCTCCAAGGAAGAGCATCACGAGCGAGAGCATCACGACCGCGAGCGCGTTCCCGAAGTCCGGCTGGAACAGGATGAGCAGGACGACCGCCCCGACCAGGCCCAGCCTGGGCAGGAGCCCGCGCCGGAGGTCGTAGAGCTCATCCTGCCTCCTCGCGAGCACGTCGGCCAGGTAGACCACGAGCGCGAGCTTCGCGATCTCCCCCGGCTGGATCATCATGAGCGACGCCCTCATGCCCCGGACGTTCTCGCCGAAGAGGAGCGTGAGGATGAGGAGCCCGATCGCGACCAGGATCGCCTTCTTCGCGTACTTCCGGTAGGAGCGGTAGTCGATGAGGTAGCCGAACGCCATCGCGACGAGCCCGAGCGTCGCCCGCCACGCCGTCCGCTTGAGGAAGACCTGGCTCCCACCGAAGTGCCGCGCCGCGATGTCCGCGCTCGCCGAGTAGACCGTGACGAGCCCGACCAGCACGAGCAGAAGCGTCGTCCAGATGAGAGCCCTGTCACAGCGTACGACCTGCCTCACGCTTCCTCCTCCGGTGCCGGGGCGGCGCCGGGAAGACGGTGCGCAGTCCGCCCTCCCGGCAGCGCTTCCCCGTCCTTCAGGAGCGCGGTCCGAGCCGCGCTACCTCCTCCTTGAACTTCCTGCCACGGTCCTCGAAGTCGTCGAACATGTCGAAGCTGGCGCACGCCGGCGAGAGGAGCACGACGTCGCCGGGCGCGGCCGCGTTCCCGGCCATGGCCACCGCCTCGTGGAGCGAGCCGGCCCGGGAGACCGGCGCCGCGCCTGCGAACGCGAGCTCCATCTTGTCGGCCGCCTCACCGATCAGAATGAGGTGCCTCACGTGGTCCGCGATCGGCTCGGCGAGCGGAGAGAAGTCCGTGTCCTTCTCGCGCCCTCCGGCGACGAGAACGATCGGGGCGTCGTAGCTCCTGAGCGCGAACCCGACGGCGTCGACGTTCGTCGCCTTCGAGTCGTTGACGTAGAGGACCCCGTCTATCTCCGCCACCGGCTCGAGTCTGTGCTCGAGCGGCGCGAAGGTCTTCAGAACATCCGCCGCTTCCGAGGCGCCGACGCCGACCACGGCGGCGGCCGCCACGGCCGCCAGAGCGTTCGCCAGGTTGTGCGGACCGGGGATGCCCAGGTCCTTCGCCTCGACGATCTCCTCTTCGGCGCCGCCCACCCCGGACACGATCGTGCCGGCGCGCACGAACACGCCACCGGGAACCTCCCGCTCGGTGCTCACCGGGATCACCTTCGCTCCGATCCCGTCGGCGAACGACGCGACCCTCGGGTCGTCGACATTCAGGACCGCGTAGTCGTCCGCCGTCTGGTTCATGAAGATCCGCCGTTTGGATTCCGCGTAGTGATCGAACGAGTCGTAGCGGTCGAGGTGGTCCTCGGTGATGTTCAGAAGCACCGCCACGTGGGGCCGGAACTCGTCGGCCGTGTCGAGCTGGAAGCTACTGACCTCTGCCACCACGAGCCCCTCCGGCGGGACGCCGCGCACCTCGGAACTCGCCGCGAGACCGATGTTCCCCGCGACGGTTACCGGCTTCCCGGTCGCCCTCGCGAGCTCGGCCAAAAGGGCGGTCGTCGTCGTCTTGCCGTTCGTTCCGGTCACTGCCAGCCACGTCCCTTCGGAAGCCCGGTAGGCGAGCTCGAGTTCCCCGATCATCGGCAGCCCGCGTTCCCTGGCCGCGGTGGGGATCGGAGTGTCGAGCGGCACGCCAGGCGAGATCACGACGAGGTCGACGCCCTCGAGGAGCGACGGGCTCTGCTCACCCAGAACGAGCTCCACTCCTCGCCGCCTGAGCGCGGCCGCATCGAGACCGAGAGCGCTTTCGGCTCTCAGATCTGCGGCCACGACAGAAGCTCCAGAATCCAGAAGGAGCTCGATCGCCGCCAGTCCGCTTCTTGCGAGACCGACCACGAGAACCCTCTTCCCCTGTACGGATGTAACCGCCCTCGCTGTCAAGGAACCTCAGCCATCCTCTCCGTGTGGAACCTCTCCTCTTGAACGCTCTCTCGTCTGCCCAACCTGCCTTCATGTTGCTCTCCTGCCTTTACTGCATCTTGAGCGTCGAGAGCGCGATGAGCGCGAACAGCGCCCCGACGATCCAGAAACGCACGACGATCTTGCTCTCCTCCCACCCCTTTTTCTGGAAGTGGTGGTGCAAGGGTGACATGAGGAACACGCGTTTCCCCCGGAGCTTCACCGAGGCGATCTGGATGATGACCGACGCGGCAACAATGACGAAGACGCCGCCGGCGATCACGAGCCAGACCTCCTTCTTGATGAGGACCGCGAGGGTGCCGAGGGCGCCGCCGACCGCGAGCGCTCCCGTGTCGCCCATGAACATCTCCGCGGGGTGCGCGTTGAACCACAGGAACCCGAGCCCGGCCCCGACGAGCGCCGAGCAGTAGACCGTGAGCTCCCCCACCCCCGCGATGTAGGGGATGTTCAGGTAGTCCGCCAGTTTCACGTGCCCGACCATGTAGCTCATGGCGGCGAAGGCGATCCCGCAGAAGATCGTGAGCCCGATGGCGAGACCGTCGAGTCCGTCGGTCAGGTTCACGGCGTTCGAGCTGGCCGTGATGACGATCATGACGAACACGACGTAGGCCGCCCCGAGCGAGAAGATGGCGTCCTTGAGAAACGGCACCTCCACGCCGGTCGGGTTCGGGACGAGCTGCGTCAGGTAGATGAAGAGGCCGATCAGAAGTCCGAGGGCCAGCTGTCCGGTGAGCTTGTACCGGGCGACGAGCCCCTTCCGCCGCTTCTTCACGACCTTGAGGAAGTCGTCGGTGAACCCGACGAGCGCGAGCCAGAGGGTCGCGATGATCATGATCCAGACGAAGTCGTTGTCCAGGCGCGCCCACAGGAGCGTCGGGACGACCGTCGCCACGACGATGAGCAGGCCGCCCATCGTGGGCGTACCCGCCTTGGCCGCGTGGGACTCCGGCGCGAACTCCCTCACGCCGTCGGTGATCCGGTGCTTTCGGAGCATCCGCAGGAAGATGGGGCCGAGGAGGAAGCTTATGAGCAGGGCTGTTACCGCCGCGTACGCCGATCGGAAGGTAATATACCGGAAGACATTGAAGGCAGAAACGAGGTCCCTTAAGGGGTATAAGAGATGATACAACATGGTTAACAGCCCTTCCGATGGGGAGAATGAACTCCCGCCGACTCGGAGGCGGGCGCCTCCTACGTCAGCAACTCAACCACTTCCTCCATACGCATTCCGCGCGACCCCTTCACGAGAAGGACCGCGTCGTCACCGAGACGCTCACTGAGCGCCCGCGCGAGCGCGGCCTTGTCTTCGAACACGCTGATCCTCTCCGCGTCCATCCCGGCGTCGAGCGCGCCGTCGCGAAGCGCCCCGACCTCCCGGCCGAAGAGGAACAGATAGTCCACGCCGAGCGATGCTGCCGCGGCTCCCACCTCGCGGTGCGCTGCCTCGCTCCGGCGTCCAAGCTCGAGCATGTCCCCGAGCGCCGCCGCCGTCGTCCGGCCCCGGCCGATGTCGACCAGGGTCCGAAGCGCGGCAGTGAGCGATCCGGGGTTGCAGTTGTATGCGTCGTTGAGAACGGTCCAGGAACCCGCCCGGAGGACCTTCATCCTCATCGGCGAAGGCTCGAACGACGAGAGCCCGCGGGCGGCGTCCTCCGTCGTCACGCCGAGCACCCGGCCGACCGCGATCGCCGCGAGCGCGTTCGAGACGTTGTGAGCGCCCGGGATCGGAAGCTCGACCCGAACCGGCTCCCCGCCGGCCCCGACGACCCCGAACCGCACTCGTCCGTCGGACTCCTCGATGTCAACGGCCCTCACGTCCGCCGCTCCGGAGGTTCCGAACGTCACGACCCTGAAGGGCGCCCGGTGCTTCTGCGCCATCACCATCGGGTCATCGGCGTTCAGGATGGCGACTCCGTCGGAAGGAAGGACGTCGAGGATCTCGCCCTTCGCCTCCGCGATCGCCTCGACGGTTCCCATCGTCTCCATGTGCGCCTCGGCGACGTTCGTGATGACCGCCGTCTGTGGCCTCGCGATCCCGGCGAGGCGGGTGATCTCGCCGGGGTGGTTCATGCCGATCTCCACGACCGCCGCGCCGTGCTCGCGCGTGAGACGGAAGAGCGTAAGGGGAACCCCGATGTGGTTGTTGTAGTTCCCTGCGGTCTTCGCGGTCCGCATGCTCGTTTCGAGCACGGCGGCGGCCATGTCCTTCGTCGTGGTCTTTCCGTTCCGGTCACTCCGACGACCTTGAGTTCGAACCGGCGGCGATACCACCCGGCGAGCTCCTGGAAGGCGTCCAGCGTGTCGCCCACCTTGAGAAGCGCGCGGCCCTCCGCCTCGAGCCTGGCGTCGCGAGCGACGAGCGCCGCCGCCGCGCCCTGGAGGAACGCCTCGTCGACGTGGTCGTGGCCGTCGAAGCGCTCGCCCCGGATCGCTACGAAGAGCTCGCCCGCCGCGATCGTCCGCGAGTCGGTCGAGACACCGCCGACCGCGCCGTCGGGCAGGTTGCCCCTGGGTATTCCGAGTGCCGCCGCCATGTCGGTGATTCGAACCCTCTCCATTCGATCCCGCGTCCCCGCGGAGCG
>JALGVN010000100.1 GCA_025774645.1 bacterium | reverse complement strand
CGAGTTCCACTCGTTCTCGAAGACGTTCAACATGACCGGGTGGCGGGTCGGGTTCGTCGCCGGGAACGCCGACGTCATAGACGCGCTCGCCGCCGTCAAGAGCAACATGGACTCGTGCGTCTTCACGGCCGTCCAGAGGGCGGCCGAGTCGGCCCTCGCGCTCCCGGTCGACCGGGTCCAAGAGCAGGTTGACGTCTACCGCCGGAGGCGCGATACTCTCGTCGACGGCCTTTGGGACGCGGGGTGGCACGTTCCGAAGCCGCACGCGACGTTCTACGTCTGGGCAAAGGTCCCGACGGAGGAGGACTCGCGTACCTTCGCCCGGAGGCTTCTCATGGAGGCGCGCGTCGTGGTCACGCCCGGCGTTGGATTCGGGGCGTCCGGCGAGGGCTACGTCAGGATGGCGCTCACGACTCCCGAGGGGCGCATCGCGGAGGCCGTCGAGAGGATACGGGGAGCGCTCTAGACCGCGCCCGGTCTGGCGGTCCATCTGTGAGGAGCACACGAGTGGTGACGTACAAGATCTCGCTTGAGAACATCCGGCTCTACGGGTATCACGGAGCGACGCAGAACGAGCGGGAGCTCGGTCAGCGGTTCGAGATCGACGTGGAGATTGCGGCCGATCTCTCCGAGGCGGTCAAGGCCGACGACATGCGGAGGACCGTCAACTACGAGGCGGTCTACAAGCTTGTCGAGGCGGAGGTCGTGAACGAGCGGTACCACCTGCTCGAGGCGATGGCGGACAAGATCGCGCGCGACGTCCTGAGGGAGTTCGGGGCGCTCGAGGTGCTCGTGCGCGTGCGGAAGCCGAGCGTACCGATCGCCGGCTCGATCGACCACGTGGAGGTCGAAGTGGTTCACACGGCGTAGCGGAGACATCATGCACAGGGCGTGGATCGGCATCGGCTCCAACCTGGGTGACCGGTTGGGCTACATCAAACGCGGGCTCGGGATGATCGCGGCTCTCCCGGGGACGGAGATCGTCTCGATCTCCTCGGTCTACGACACGCGCGCCGTGGGACTCGAGGACCAGCCGCGGTTCCTCAACGCGGCGGCCGAGCTCAAGACCGACCTCGACGCCCGGTCGCTCCTGAACCACATGCTCGCCATCGAGGACCGGTGCGGGAGGATCAGGCGCGAATCGTGGAGGCCGAGGACACTCGACCTCGACCTTCTCGTCTTCGACGATCTCCAGGTAGAGGAGCCGGAGCTGATGGTGCCGCACCCGCGGATGGCGAAGCGGGCGTTCGTGCTGGTGCCGCTCGAGGAGATCTCACCGGAGCTCATCGCGCCGGGGCTCTCCGGCAACATCCGCGTTGTGCTGAAGGAGCTCGGCGACGTCGAGGGCGACGTCACGCGCGTAGGCGGCCCGCCGACGCCGTGCACAGACGCCCGAACGGAAACCTGACAGAGACCCGATCAGGGGGGAATTTGGCGGGGAAGAACTACGTTGCCGTCGAGGGAGTGATCGGTGTCGGCAAGACGACGCTCGCGAGCCTCCTCGCCAAGAAGTGGGCGGCGCATCTCAAGCTCGAGATCGTCGAGGAGAATCCCTTCCTCGCGGACTTCTATCAGAACATGAGGGGCCACGCCTTCCAGACGCAGCTCTTCTTCCTCCTCTCGCGGCACAAGCAGCAGATCGAGCTCAAGCAGTTCGACCTGTTCATGGAGCGGGTCGTCGCCGACTACGTTTTCGCGAAGGACAGGATCTTCGCCAACATCACGCTCGACGACAACGAGCTCGGGCTGTACAAGCGCCTGGCGGACCTCCTCGAGCGCGAAGTCCCGAAGCCGGACATCGTCGTCTATCTGCAGGCGTCGGTCGACGTCCTGATGGACAGAATCAAGAAGCGTGGCCGCGAGTTCGAGCGCGGCATGTCGCGGGAGTACATCGAGACCCTGACCGAGGCCTACAACTACTTCTTCTTCCACTACAATGACACGCCCCTCATTGTCGTGAACACGAACGAGATCGACTTCGTCGAGAGCACCGCGGACTTCGAGGAGCTCGCGCGGGAGGTCGAGGAGCACGACAAGGGCACCGCCTACTACGTTCCCATCGGAACGCGGACGTAGTCGCGTCTCGAGACCGAACCCCGGAAGAACCGAACATGGAACGGAAGAAGCGAACCGCGCCGTCGATCGTGGCGATGAAGGAGCGCGGCGAGAAGATCGCCGTACTCACCGCGTACGACCACATGACCGCGCGGCTTCTCGACGACGCCGGCGTCGACATGATCCTGGTCGGCGACAGCGCGGCCATGGTCGTCCTCGGCTACGAGAACACCCTGCCGGTGACCCTCGACGCGATGATCATCCTCACGGCGGCGGTAGCCAGGGCCAGGACGAAGGCGCTCGTCGTGGGCGACATGCCGTTCATGTCGTACCAGGCGTCGATCGATGACGCCGTCCGGAGCGCCGGGCGGCTCGTCAAGGAGGGCGGCGCCGAGGCCGTGAAACTCGAGGGCGGCCGCAGGATGGTGCCGAAGATCGCGGCCGTGCTCGAGGCGGGGATTCCCGTGATGGGCCACATCGGGCTCACGCCTCAGGCCATTCACGAGCTCGGGGGATACCGCGTCCAGGGCAAGAACGACGTCGCGAAAGCGCGCCTGCTCGACGACGCCAGGGCCCTCGAGGAGGCGGGGTGCTTCTCGATGGTGCTCGAGGGGATGCCGTGGCAGGTGGGGAAGGAGATCACGGAGTCGGTCTCGATCCCGACGATCGGGATAGGCGCCGGCCCCCACACGGACGGTCAGGTGCTCGTCGTGAACGACATCCTGGGGTACGTCGAGGGGAAGGTCCCGAAGTTCGTGCGCGCCTACGGGGACGCGAAGAAGGTCGTGAGCGAAGCGGCCGGCGGGTTCGTCCGGGACGTCAAGTCGGGCGCGTATCCGGATCTCGACGAGAGCTACTGACGCGCCGGGGGTGCACGTGGAGATCATCCGGTCAGTCGACCAGATGAGGAGGAGATCGGCCGAGCTCCGGGAAGCGGGCTCGGTCGTCGCGCTCGTGCCCACGATGGGCGCGCTGCACGAGGGGCATCTGAGCCTCGTCAGGCTCGCCGCGGAGCTCGCCGACGCGGTCGTCGTGTCGGTCTTCGTCAACCCGACGCAGTTCGGCCCGTCTGAGGACTTCGAGCGCTATCCGCGCGACCTCGACGAGGACGCGCGGCTGGCGGCCGAGGCAGGCGCGGAGTTCGTCTTCGCGCCGGACGTGAGCGAGGTGTATCCGGCCGGGTTCGAGACGGTCGTGCACGTGCAGAAGCTGACGAGGAAGATGTGCGGGGCGTTCCGCCCGGGCCACTTCGCGGGCGTCACGACGGTCGTCGCGAAGCTCTTCAACGTCGTGAGACCCAACGTCGCCGTGTTCGGTCAGAAGGACGGGCAGCAGTCGGCCGTGATCGAGCGGATGTCCGCCGACCTCGACATGGGGGTCGAGATCGTCCGGGGGCCGACGGTGCGTGAGCCCGACGGACTCGCGATGAGCTCTCGGAACGCGTACCTGTCACCCGAGGAGCGGATGGACGCGCTCGTCCTGCACGAGGCGCTCGAGTACGCGGAACGGCTCTACCGGTGCGGGGAGACCGACGCCGCGCTCCTGACAGACGGCATGCGGACGCTGATCGAATCGGCGAAGACCGCCAATATCCAGTACGTAGTGGCGGTCGACGCGAAGACGCTCGAGGAAGTGACCGAGCTCAGGGCCGGTGTGATGTTCGCGCTCGCCGTCGTGGTCGGGAAGACGCGACTCATCGACAACGTCGTTCTCGGCGGGACCGAGAGAGGCCGGGAGACGAGGGAGAGCCGCGACGATGGATAGGCTGTGGGCACCCTGGAGGATGGAGTACCTTATGGGAGACGAGGCCGAAGGCTGCATCTTCTGCGACAAGCCGGCGGAGGACGACGACCGGAAGAACATGATCCTGCTCCGGACGCCGCTCTCGTTCGTGATGATGAACGCGTATCCCTACAACAACGGCCACCTCATGATCGCCCCGTTCCGGCACGTCGGGACCCTGTCGGGGCTCACCCACGAGGAGCGGTGCGACCTGATGGACGCGGTCGCGCGGGCTGAGCGGATCCTCGAGCGCGCGTTCGCGCCGCAGGGGATGAACGTGGGTGTGAACCTCGGGCACTGCGCCGGGGCGGGGGTGCCGGGCCACGTGCACGTGCACATCGTGCCCCGATGGGAAGGCGACACGAACTTCATGCCGGTCCTCGGCGAGACCCGCGTCATACCGGAGCTCCTGGTCCAGACGTACGACAGGTTGCTGGAGCACGCGGGGGAGGAGTAGACGGCAAGCTCGGCCGCTCCGGCGCGATGCGGGTGCGGTGGTCGGGCGCGGGCGGAGGTCACGTGGCGACGAAGAAGCGGAAGTCGCGCAGGAAGAGGAAGAAGAAGTCCGCGGAGCGCGGTCCGGCGTCGATCGCGTACAACGCGCTCGTGATCGTGCTCTTCGCGGCCATCGTCTACCTGGGGCTCTCGCTCTACGGCGTCTTCGCGCCGCAGCCGTCGCGGGAGGGCGATCTCTCCGTGCTCGTCCTGAACGGCTGCGGAGTCGAGGGGGTGGGGCTCAGGACGGCGAAGTACCTGCGCACTCACGGCTACGACGTCGTCGACTTCCGGAACGCCGACCACTTCGGGTATGAGGAGACCATCGTGATCGACCGGACGGGCGACCTCGCGAGCGCGCGTTCGCTCGCGAGGCTCCTCAGGATCGGGAACGTGATCCAGCAGGTGCCGGAGACGCCGCTCGTCGACATCAAGTTGATCGTCGGGAAGGACTACGAGAGGTTCCTGCGGCTCGAGGGATAGAGCATCGACCGCGTCCCGGACTGCGTCCGGAGACGGCGCGCTCACCACACAATGAAGAGGCCCCGCCGAAGCGGGGCCTCGTTTCGATTCCGTAGGTCCGGCGGGGCCTAGAAGAAGCTGTCCCTGAAGTCCTCGATGTTTGCTGTGGCCATGAGTCCCTCGAGCCAGCCCGTGAAGAGCTCGGCCCGTTCGCGCTGAAGGAGCTGGCCTCTGATCTGCTCCTGTGCCTCGACGAAGGCCGCCTGGTCGGCCGCGACCTTCTCCTCGACCCGGAGAACGTAGAACCGCTCGGGTGACTCGGTCGCGATGACGCCGCTCGTCTCACCGGTGCGGAGCCCGAACGCGGCTCCGACGAACGCGTTCCCGCGGCCGACGCCTGGGACGTAGTCCCGCCTGCTGAAGAGGTTCGTCTCGCGGACCGTGTAGCCCCGCTCTTCGGCCGCTTCCTCCAGGGTGGCGCCGGATGCGACCGCGGCCGCCACTTCAGCGGCGACGGCCCGGGCGCGGTCGGTCTGCCTCTCGCCGATCAGGGCGGTCTGCGCGGAGTGGTCCCGCCCGGTCTCGTCCGCCTCGGCCTGCAGCTCCTCGTAGGTCGGGAGAGAGGTCGGGTTTCGCTCGGCGATCTCGAAAATGTAGTACGCGTTCCTGGTAACGTACGGCCCGACGATCGTGCCGGGGTCGCTTGCGAACGTTATCGTGACGGCGGGCCGCAAGCTCCCGATCATCGGGATGAAGCTCCCCTCGGCGAACGGGGTCGTGGTCTCCACGACGTACGCCGAGTCGACCGCGGCGGCTTCCATGATGCCCAGCTCGTTGACCTGCTCGGTGAACGCCTGAAGGTCCTGCTCGATCTCGAGGAGCGTCTCCTCGCTCGGCGTGATCTCGGCCAGGATGTGGCGAGCGCTGATCTCTTCGGTCGCGCCGGAACCTCTCCTGTTCTCGAGCTTGATGATGTGGTAGCCGAACGTCGTCTTCACGGGATCGCTGGTCTCGCCGACCTCGAGCGCGAATGCGGCGTCCTCGAATTCCCCCACCATCTTCCCACGAGTGAACCAGCCGAGGTCGCCGCCCTCGGCCGCGCTCGGCCCGTCGGAGTAGACCTTCGCGAGCTCGGCGAAGTCCTCACCGTCGCGCACCGCGCCCGCAAGCTCCTCGAGCCTCGCGACGACGTCTTCCTCGTCCGCCTGGCTCGCGACCTTCTCGAACTTCACGAAGCGAAGGACGGCCGTCGGCGGGCGCTCGTAGTCCGCGCGGTTCATGTCGAAGTAGGTCCTGACCTCTTCCTCCGTCGGGATGAGCGGCTCGCGGTCCATCCGCCGCGGCTCGACCGCGACGTACTTCGCACGGGCCTTCTCGTTCTGAGCCGTGAACTCGTCCCACATCTCGTTCTCGCTCACGAGCGCGGCCGCCTGGACCTCGTTCTGAACGAGCTGGCGCCTCATGCTCTCGCGGTACATTTGCGCGACGCCCTCCCAGCGGTCGGGATTCAGCTGGATCTCGCGGTGGTAGAGGTCGAAGCTGAAGTTCCCGTTAGCGTCATGGAAGGCCGGCGCGTTGTAGACCGACGACGGAGGGTTGTTCCAGAGCAGCTCGAAGACGAGCTCGTCGGGGACGTCGATCCCGAGACGCTCGATCTCCTGCGAGATGAGGATGTCGGTGACGATCGTGTTCCAGGACTCCTCGCGCACTGCCTCCCGGGTCGCTTCGGAGATCTCGGTTCCGGTCTGCTGGGCGTACTCCACGAGACGCTGCCTCACGATCTCGTTGAAGTTGCGGTAGGTGATGGGGACGCCGTCGACCCGGCCGATCGTTCCCCTCTCCGGGGCGGCGGGGCTCGAGCGCTGGAGTCCGCGGCCCCAGCCGGCGAATATGAAGCCGACGAAGCCCACGACGACGATCCACAGGATGACCTTGGTGTTTGAGCGCATTGCGGCGAGCATCTGGAAGTGCCTCCGTAAGGGACCCGTTCGTAACCACGGCAAGGCCCTCCGGAGAGGGCCGTTCACGCGCCTAAGAAGATACCACCTGACCGGGGGGCACGCAAGCGGAATGTAGATGTTTCAGGTTGACTAACCCCTGATATGCTGGTACCTTCTAGTGTTTGACATCGCTCCGCAGCGGGCGTCTCTACGTTCGCCTCAAGGCACATCGGCACCATCCCGGAAGGAAGGACCATGAAGTCACCGTCGCCGGACAAGATCAGAAACGTGGCCCTCGTCGCTCACGGCGGCGCCGGCAAGACGACGCTCGCGGAGGCCATTCTCTTCCTCGGAGGTTCGGTAGCGAGGATGGGCAGGGTGGATGACGGGTCGTCGGCCCTCGACTACGCTGAGAACGAGAAGAAGCGCGAGATTTCCATCAATCTCGGAATCGCTTACGGGACGTGGAACGGAACCAAGATCAACGTTCTCGACTGCCCGGGGTACGCCGACTTCTACGGCGACGTGAGGGCCGGCCTCCGCGTCGCTGACTCCGCGATCGTCGTGATTGCGGCTCCGTCCGCCGTCGAGGTCGGGACCGAACTCGTCTGGCAGTTCCTGGATCAGATGAGCCTCCCACGCGCCATCTGCGTGAACAAGATGGACAAGGAGCACGCCGACTTCCGGAAGTGCCTCGCCAGTCTCTCCGAGATGTTCGGGGCCCGCACGGCGCCGGTAACGGTCCCGATCGGCGCGGCCAACGGTTTCAAGGGCATCGTCGACCTCATCGAGGAGAAGGCGTACGTCTACGACGGACCGGGGAAGTTCAAGAAGGAAGATGTCCCTGCCGAGATGGCGGACGAGGTCGCGGAGTTCAGGACCCAGCTCATCGAGGCCGCAGCCGAGTCGGACGAGACGCTCATGGAGAAGTTCTTCGGCGACGAGCCGCTCTCGGTCGACGAGATCCGGCGCGGGCTGCGGGAGGGAGTCGCGGCGGCGACGATCGTGCCTGTCGTCGCGACGGCCGCGGGCTCCGGCGTGGGCGTCGAGTCTCTCATGGATCTTCTCGTCGGCGTGATGCCGTCGCCCGCGGACGTGCCCGAAGTTGTCGGCGCGAAGCCGAGGAGCGAGGACGAGGAGAAGCGGCCGGTGACGGTCGACGCTCCGTTCGCGGCCCTCGTGTTCAAGACAGTCGCCGAGCAGCACGTCGGGGAGCTGTCGTTCTTCCGCGTCTATTCGGGCAGGGTCAGTTCCGGCAACGACGTCCTGAACGCCACCAAGGACGAGAGCGAGCGGATGGGACAGATCCACGCCATGGTCGGTCGTGACCGGAAGGAGTTCGGGGAGGTCACGGCGGGCGACATCGCCGCCGTCGTGAAGCTTCGGGTCTCCAGAAGCTGCGCGAGGAGGACCCGACGTTCACGGCGAACTTCGACCCCGTCATCAGGCAGACGATCATCGGCGGCCTCGGCGACCTGCACCTCGACGTCATGGTCGAGAAGCTCAAGGACAAGTTCGGGGTCGAGGTCGACCGGGAGAAGCCGAAGATTCCGTACAGGGAGACGGTCCGCGTGACGGCCAAGGCCGAGGGGAAGTACAAGAAGCAATCCGGCGGGCGCGGGCAGTTCGGTGTGGCGTGGCTCAGGCTCGAGCCGCGCGAGACGGGCGCGGGCTTCGAGTTCGCCAACGAGATCGTCGGCGGCTCGATCCCGTCGAAGTTCATCCCGGCGGTCGAGAAGGGCGTGCTCGAGCGCATGGGGCGCGGCGTCCTCGCCGGCTTCCCGGTGGTCGACGTCCTGGTCGCCCTCTACGACGGCAAGGTCCACGCGGTCGACTCGTCGGAGATGGCCTTCAAGATGGCGGGCTCCCTCGGGTTCAAGGAGGCCGCGGCGAACGCGAAGCCCGTCCTCCTGGAGCCGTTCTACAGCATCACGGTGAGGGTCCCCGGTGAGTTCCTCGGTGATGTGATGAGCGACATCTCGTCGAGGCGCGGCAAGATCCGGGAGACGGGTCAGGAGGGACGGTACCAGGTCGTGAAGGCGCAGGTCCCGCTGGCCGAGCTCTACATGTACTCCACACACCTCCGGTCGATCACCGGCGGGCGCGGGTACTGCGAGCAGGAGTTTTCACATTACGAGCAGGCTCCGCCGGACGTTCAGGCCAAGGTCGTGGCCGAGGCGGGGCAGCCGGCTGAGGTGGAGTAGCGACGCGTGGAGCCGTGTTGGGACGCCGGACTAATGACCGGACGTCCCGGCGGGCGTCCGGACTGGAGGGATCGGATGTCGGGACACTCGAAGTGGGCAAGCATCAAGCACAAGAAGGGCGCGGCGGACGCGAAGCGCGGCAAGATCTTTAACCGCCACGCTCGCCTCATCGAGGTTGCGGCGCGCGACGGAGGCCCGGACGTCGACACGAACACCCGCCTTCGTACCGCGGTGCAGGGCGCGCGCGACGCCAACATGCCGAACGACAAGATCGACAAGGCGATCGCGAAGGGTTCCGGGAAGGTCAAGGGCGTTACCTACGAGTCAGTCGTCTACGAGGCGTACGGCCCCGATGGGGTCGCGCTCATCATCGACGTCCTGACGGACAACAAGAACCGCACGGTCGGAGAGATCCGCAACATCCTGATGAAGCACAACGGTCACCTGGGAGAAGGCGGGAGCGTCGCGTGGAACTTCACGCAGAAGGGCGTCATCACGATCCCCGTCCAGGGAAACGACGAGGACCGCGTCCTCGAGGTCGTGCTCGAGGCAGGGGCGGAAGATCTCAAGGCCGAGGGTGAGAACTTCGAGATCACGACCGACCCGAAGGACTTCGCCGCGGTTCGCGAGGCACTGAACGGAGCGGAGATCGGCGTGAACCACTCGGAGATCATGCGGATTCCCGGAACGACCGTCACGCTCGAAGAGAACGACGCCCGCAAGGTCCTGAGGCTCATCGACTCGCTCGACGATCAGGACGACGTTCAGCACGTCTCCGCGAACTTCGACATCTCTGACGAGATCATGGACGTCCTGAAGGACGAGGCGTAGAGACAGACAGGGGCACGCGCCGTTCGGTCTCCGCAAACGCAGCACGCACGAACGCAGCACGCCCCAACGCACCACGGGTGTCGGAAAACGCAGCTCGGGTCTCCGCAAACGAGGCATTCCGTCGTGGCCGAGAAGAAGATCGTGCTCGGCATCGACCCAGGCACGATCGTCACGGGGTTCGGTGTCGTCTCCGAAGAAGGGCGCCATCTTGAGGTCGTCGGGTGGAGCAGCATCAAGACACCCCCGAAGGCGCCACTCGCCGAACGTCTCGACAGGATCCACTCCGAGGTCGTCCGTCAGATCGAGGCTCACCGCCCCGACGAGGTGGCCGTCGAGAGCGTCTTCCAGGCCAAGAACGTCAGGTCGTCCCTTCTGCTCGGTCACGCGCGCGGGGTTACGCTTCTCGCGGCGGCCCAGGCGGGACTTCCCGTCTTCGAGTACGCGCCCCGCGAGGTGAAGCTCTCGGTCGTCGGCGTGGGGTCGGCGACGAAGTCCCAGGTCGCGTCGATGGTCTCGCGACTCCTCGAGGTCCCGCTCGACGGGATGTGCGAGGACGAGTCGGACGCCATCGCCGTCGCCGTCTGCCACCTCCACAAGCTGCGATCCGCCGTTCTGGGCTGAGGCCCGAAGAAGAAGGGGGCGGTCGCCCCATGATCTCCGAACTCCGAGGCAAGCTCGTCAGGAAGGCTCCGGCCGGCATCGTCGTCGACGTCGGAGGCGTGGGCTACGGACTCCTCATCCCGCTCTCGACCTTCCGGGAGGTGGGCGAGGAGGGGGACGACGTCAGGCTCCTCACGCACCTCCACGTCAAGGAGGACGCGCTCGACCTGTTCGGGTTCCTGACCGAGGCCGAGCGGACCATCTTCCGGGAGCTCATCTCGGTCTCCGGCATCGGGCCGAAGCTCGGGCTCGCCGTCCTCTCCGGTCTGTCGCCCGAGATCTTCCACCGCGCTGTCGTGGAGGAAGACGTCGGGCTCTTGACAAGCATCTCCGGAGTAGGTAAGAAGACGGCACAGCGGATGATCGTCGACCTCAAGGAGAAGCTCTCGGGGCTCGACGTCTCGTCCGTCGGGGCGGGGGACCTGGCGGAGCACGAGGACATCGGCGACGCCGTGCTCGCACTGGTCGCGCTCGGTATGCGCCGGGCCTCCGCGAGGGATGCCGTGCTCAGGGTGCAGCACGAGGGGGGGA
>JALGVN010000337.1 GCA_025774645.1 bacterium | reverse complement strand
GCTCCTCCACCTGCCCCGCGCCGCCCACGGTCGAGTGTCCGGCACAGCAGGACGACGCGCCCGCCACCGACGCGGCCACGCCGATCAGGAGAAGCGTCGCGATCACCAAGGCTCTCTGCATGTCCGTGCCCTCCTGCTCCCGATTCAGACCTCGAGGAGGAGCTGTCTGAACCTCTCGATCGTGAGAGGTGCCGAACCCTCGTAGTGGTTGTTCGCGTTCACGTACACGTCGACACCGCTTCCCAGAAGCTCGTTCGTCATCCGCCCGATGCCGGCCAGCTCATCGTCCCTGGGCACGACGATGGCGTCCCAGCGCTTCCCGGTCTCCTTCTCGATTGCCTTCCGGTCCGGACCGTGAAGCCTGACGACCGCCGTCCCGCCGCCCTCGAGCGTCGGCCGCGCTGTTGCGAGAACCTCGGTGACAGGCGGCATGTAGTAGCCCTGGATGAAGACCGGCGCCAGTTCATTCCGGTGCAGGAATTCGAAGTAGGATTCGTCGAGGTAGTCGGGATTCCGAATCTCGACGCCGTACCGGAAGC
Organism: bacterium; assembly: GCA_025774645.1. GTDB lineage: Bacteria > Joyebacterota > Joyebacteria > Joyebacterales > Joyebacteraceae > JALGVN01. Next base: position 1,761 of record JALGVN010000337.1, on the reverse strand, counting down.
CGCCCGGCAGCTCCTCGGCGAACTCCCCGAAGGCGTCCAGGAAGGCGGTCAGCGACGCCATCTTCTTCTTGTTCAGGTACTCGAACTGGAACATCAGCGGACCGAGCACGTCGTGCATCGGCTCGAGCAGCCCCAGGAACTCGGTCAGAACAGCGTGCGAGAGGAACGAGGGGTTCTCGATGAGCGGCGCGTCCTTCCCACGCGCGTAGTAGTGCGTGAGGGTGACGCTGTTCGGGAGCTTGACCGTGAACCGGAAATCGTCGGGCACGGCTGCCCGGTAGGCGCGTACGTCGGCGGAGTTCGGGAGCTTCGGCCGCGACCCCGGGAAGAGCGACCAGAACCACTGGTCGACCTCCACTGTGTCGTACCGGTCCGCGTACTCGGCGAGGTAGTCGATCCCCTTCGGGGCGGAGTAGACGAGCCCCGCCCACGACGGGTACTTCCAGCTGCACGTTCCGATGCGGAGGTTCGCCACGTCGGCCCCGCCTTCTGCCCCTGCCTTCTCGGGGCGCCCTCTACTCCGAGAACAGGAGCTCCCCTTCTCCGTACACGGCCACCGGGTACGACGTCACGTCGAACGGGTCTCCGTTCCAGCACGAGAACGACGCCCACTTGCCGCGCTCGAGCGTGCCGAGCTCCCTGTCGATCCCGATGATCTCCGCGTTCTTCCGCGTCACGAGCTCGACGGCGTCCTGCTTCGTGAGTCCGAGGCGCGTGAACCAACGCGTCTGGTAGAAGAGCTGCCGGGCGGCGCAGACCGGGTGGTCCGTCATGAGCCCGTACTCGACGCCCGACTCGATGAGGTGTTTCACGTTCCGCCAGTTCTCATGCTTGAGCTCGACCTTGTACGCGAACGCGTCGATGGGACCGTACAGGACCGGGATCTTCCGCTTCGCGAGAGCCTCGAAGATCTCCGGCTCGTGCACGTCGGACGCGTGCTCCACGGTGACGGCGAGCTTGAACTCGTCCACGATCCTCAGGAGGGCCGCGATGTCGTCGATCTTGTGGACGTGGACACGGAGCCGCATCTTCCTCGCGAGAAGGTCGCGCAGAATCGTTTCCTCCGCGGAGAACGTCACCTCGTCCTTCTTCTTGCCGGTGGCCTTTCTGCGCTTGTCGACCTTGCGCGTCACCTCGTCGAGCCTGGCCCGGAGGAGCGCCGTGGCGCCCATGCGTGTCGACGGGCGCTTCCCCTTCCACTCGACGGTCGACATCGGGTTGTACCCGAACGCCGCCTTGACACCAGACCGGGCGAACATGGCGTCGGAGGTGTTCTTCCCGTAGTGACGGATGACCGCCGAGAGTCCTCCCACGATGTTCCCGCTTCCCGGCACGACGCACGAGTAGAGGACCCCCAACTCGATCGCGTCCTTGAACGCGAAGTCGTCCATCTGCACGGAATCGAGCGCGTCGGGAAGCGCCATGAGCGCATCCATGTGCTCGTTCCCCTCGCTCTCCGCGCCCGGCTCGCCCGAACGGAACATACCGATGTGGCTGTGCGGGTCGATGAACGCGGGCGTGACGACCGCGCACTCGCCCACCACCTTGCCCTTCTTCGTCTTCGAGACGCCGTCCAGCTTCCGGCCGTCGAACACGACGTACGAGTCCTTCACGACCTTCCTGCCCGTGTAGATCGTCTTTGCCTTGATGCTCTCCCTCACGTGCGTCACCTCCGTGTGCCGACCGGGCGTTCTCCCGATCTCCGGCCTTCCTGTGTTCTGTCTCCTTCGGGTGCTGCATGCACGGCGCGTTTCAGCCGAC
>JALGVN010000336.1 GCA_025774645.1 bacterium | reverse complement strand
ACGATCGGAAGCTCATCCCCGGCCTCCTCTTCCAGTGCCTGCAGCGCGCGAGCCGCGCTGGAGACGACCAGGCGCGGCGTGACGTAACGCTCGTTCCATGCGATGACCGTAGCGGAGAGCGTGGAATCCGGGGGTCCGTTGTCCGAGCCAATATTGTAACGGAGGGCGGCGATCCGGTGGGTCCACCCGCGGGCCTCGAGCGAGTCCACGTACGCGAACACGCGTTCTTCGTCGAGGCGGGTCTCGAGGTGCTCGTAGCCGAGACCCGTATGGAACATCGAGTACCCCCCGCCGTGCACCCAGGCCAGGACCCGTTCCCGTCCCGAGGGAGATTCCCACCAGAAGGGCCGGTCGGCCCACGTATCGAGGAAGCTGCCGATCCTGTGCCAACGGTTCGGGCCGATCGACAGATAGCGCACTCCCGCCTGGGCCAGCACTCCGACCACTCCCCAGCTCATGCCCGGGATGTCGCTGAACATGGCCGACCTGAGGGGGACGGCCGCGGCCGCCGAGATCTCACGCGCGGGAGCCATCGTACGGACGAGTCCCTCGCCCGTCGCCAGTCCCGTCAGCAGGTTCGTGTACAGCCCATCGATGTGGATCCAACCCCGGCGGATTCCCTCGAGCAGCGCATCGCGCTCGCGCTCTCCGTGTGATTCGAGGTATGACTCGACAGCCCAAACTCCCTCGGGGTGCCACACAAATCGGGCCTCGGGCGGCAGGTCCTCGCTGGCCCGTCCGAGCCGCAGGGCTTCCTCTAGGTGCTCCCACTGCAGTCGCTCGACCTCGTCCTGCAGGTGCGTGTAGCCGATGTCGAGATGCGTGTGGTGGATCACGTACAGGTCGAGAGGCGCGACCGGATCGATCAGCAAGGCCGTTTGATACCACTCGTCGTCGACGCGGAACTGAATAGGCATGACGGTCGTCTGCTGGACGGCTGGCACCTCAAGCTCGAGACGCGTGAGCCCGAAGCCGAGCTCGGCGTCCCGTCCGTCGCCGGCCGCCTCCATGCGCAGCGTCCCGGTTTCGTCCAGATAGAGCACGTCGACACGCACGGTCTGCCTCGGGCCGTCCGGCGTGCGCACGACTGCGGGAACGCCGCGGATGGCGATCCCAGGCTCGATCTCAGCCATGAACACCATGAACCACGTCCGGGATCTGACGCTCTCACCCGCTACCGAAAGGAGAAGCGGCTTGCCGGGTATGACCAGTTTCCGCGGGACGTGCAGGAACAGATAACCCATCGCGTCAGCGTACCGGTCGACCAGCGTGACCCTGAATTCCGCGGATACGCCCTCGTCACCGCGCCAGGTCAGCGTCCCGACGCTTGCCGTACAGGGGGTCTCGAACCGCAGCGCACGACGTCCGTTGATCGAGATTTCGAACGTCCGCGTGTCGTCCGTGGCGTCGATGCCCGCAAGCATCACGAACGTCGCGACGTCACCGTCGAAGTCGGCGGGCACGACGGCCGTCTCCCACTCGATTCCGCGCGTCGTGTCTTCCGAACGCACGAGCAGGGAGCGATCGATATCCGGCAACGGAGAGTGATACTCGAATTCCTCTCCGCCGAGAGGTCCGGCGTAGCCCGAGATGTAAGGCGACGGGAGAGCGACGTGGGCGGCTTCGGTCATTCAGCTGAGAACCGGTACACCGTCGTGGACCGGTACGTCTCGCCTGGTCGCAGGACGGTGCTCGGGAAGCCCGGCTGGTTAGGCGAGTCCGGGAAGTGTTGCGTCTCCAGGCAGAGACCGTTTCGGTGCTCGTACACCACGCCGCCTTTTCCCATGTCGGTGCCGTCCAGGAAGTTGCCGCTGTAGAACTGAAGGCCGGGCTCGGTCGTGAGGACTTCCATCTTTCGCCCGCTCACCGGGTCGCGCAAGAAGGCCGCGGACCTGAGCGCGCCGTCGTCCTCCCACCCGTTGAGGACGAAGTTGTGATCGTAGCCGCCCCCGAAAGTGAGTTGCTCGTCGTCTGCCTCAATGCGGTCGCCGATGGCGGTTGCCTCTCGAAAATCGAACGGCGTGTCCTCGACTGACCGCTGCTCGCCGGTCGGGATCAACCCTTCGTCCACCGGCGTGAAACGGTCGGGGTGCACGGTGAGTTCGTGGCCCAGGATGTCGCCCGCTCCGTGACCCGCGAGGTTCCAGTAGCCGTGATGAGTCAGGTTGACGACCGTGGGCGCGTCCGTCGTGGCCTCGTAGTCGATCCGGAGGTCGCCGGTCGTGGTCAGGGCGTACGTCACACGGACGGTCAGCTCGCCGGGGTAGCCCTCGTCCCCGTCCGGGGAAACGTGAGTCAGC
>JALGVN010000099.1 GCA_025774645.1 bacterium | reverse complement strand
AGAATGGCGGGGTAGTCGGGGTCGCCGGGAACCGCGAACCTGGCTCCGATCCCGTTCGCAGCTTCGCGCTGCCGGTCGATCGAATCGGGGGCCGCGCTCGCGCGCAGGGCCGACCGGATCTTCGGAGAGATCGTCCCGCCGCCCGGGGCCAGTCCGAGCGCCGCGTCGATCGCATGAGCGTAGGAGCCGAATCCCTCCAGGAGCTTCGCCGCGGTTGCAGGACCGACACCGCGGGCCGTCGCGACGGCGAGCGCCGCGTCCCGTTCGTTCACCTTCCCCACCTCCCCATCGGGGTCGACCACCCCTTGAGCCCCTCACCCAGGCGGGACCGGCCGCGAAGTACGGCCGGCACTCCTTCCTACTCCTCGAACTCCCGAAGCATCTTCCACACGGACCCGCCGAGCTCGCGGAGCCCGACGCCCTGCAGCGCCGAGATCTCGAGAACCTCTTCCCCTCTGAACTCGCGCGGCACATCGGAGGACTCCACGACCAGGTCCATCTTGTTGAGCGCCACGATGCGGGGCTTGTCGGTGATGCCTTCCCCGTATCGTTCGAGCTCGCCGAGTAGCGTCTCGTAGTCGGCGGCGGGGTCGTCGACCGAAGCGTCGAGGAGGATGACGAGCACGTTCGTGCGCTCGATGTGCTTCAGGAACCGGTGCCCGAGTCCCTTCCCCTCGTGCGCGCCTTCGATGAGACCGGGCAGGTCGGCCATCACGTAGCTCCCCTCGTACCCCACTCTGACGAGACCGAGAACCGGGGAGAGCGTCGTGAACGGGAAATCTGCGATCCTGGGCCTGGCCGCCGACATCTTCGAGAGGAGCGTCGACTTGCCGGCGTTCGGGAGCCCGACGAGCCCGACGTCGGCGATGAGCTTCAGCTCCAGCTCGACGATGCGCTGTTCCCCCAACTGGCCGTCCTCCGCGAAGCGCGGAGCCTGCTCCACGGAGCTCACGAAGCGCGCGTTCCCGCGCCCCCCGCGTCCGCCCTTCGCGGCGACGATCTCGCTCGCCGGCTCGTCGAGATCGGCCAGGACCTCTCCGGTCTCGTTGTCCCTGACGATCGTGCCGACGGGAACCTCGAGCACGATGCCCTCGCCGTTCCGCCCGCGTTTCCCCGAGCCGCCGCCGTGCTGTCCGCGCTCTCCCTTGTAGTGACGCCGGTGGTGGAAATCGAGGAGCGTGTAGCGGCCCTCGGCGGCGCGGATCGTGATGCTCCCTCCGTGACCGCCGTCGCCTCCGTTCGGACCGCCCTTGGCGACGTACTTCTCCCGCCGGAAGCTGATGCAGCCCTTCCCTCCGTCTCCGGCCTTGAGCTCGATCTTCGCTGTGTCTATGAGCATCGGGAACGTTCCTCGGAGGCGTCTTCTCCAGCGAGCGCCTCCCACCAGGGGTTGGGCCTGTCGGACAGGATCTTGTCGGGATTCAGGATCCCGTCGGGGTCGAGCGCCCTCTTCACGCGCGCGGTCGCATCGATGGCCCGGTCGTCGAGCTCGAGCGTGAGGTGCTCGGCCTTGGTGATGCCGATTCCGTGCTCGCCCGAGAGCGTCCCGCCCATCCGGATCGCGTTCTCGAAGAGGCGCCTCACGGCCTCCCTCGCGCGAGAGAGAGCCGCGTGGTCGGAGCGGTCGACCATGATGTTCACGTGGAGGTTGCCGTCGCCCGCGTGGCCGAAGGCGTGGATCGGGAGATCGAGGTCGCGGGCGACTTCCCGCATCTCCTCGACGAAATCGGGTATGGAGCTTCGCGGGACGGCGATGTCCTCGTTGATCTTCCCGCTCGCGATCCGCGCGAGCGCCGGAGAGATCGAACGTCTCACTTCCCAGATGTCGTCGCGCTCGTCCTGAGCGGTCGCCCGCCTGACGTTCGTCGCGCCGCAGTCGGCGAGCATCGCGACGAGTCGCTCCGCACCACCCTCGACTGCTTCGCGCCGTCCTTCGACCTCTATAAGGAGGGCGCCCTCCGAAACGTGCTCGGGTGGCTCTCCGTGGAAGTACTCAAGCGCGCTCGAGAGCGTCTCCCGGTCGAGGATCTCGAGGACGCTCACGGGGAGCCCGGTGGCGGTGATCGCCGCGACCGCACGGGCCGCGTCGGTGAGCGAAGCAAACTCCGCCCAGTAGGTCGCGACCGCCTCAGGCAGTTCCGAGAGCCTCACGGCGACCTTCGTGACGACCGCAAGCGTGCCCTCCGACCCGACGACGAGCTGTCCGGGATCCCACCCGCTCACTTGCACTTCGGACGCGACCCCGCCCGAACCGCCCGCGTCCGAACCGCCCGCGGGTCGCGTGAGCACGCCCGTCGTGACGATCGATCCGTCGGCGAGGACGAGCTCGAGCCCGATGACGTAGTCGCGCGTCGTTCCGTAGAGGACCGTCCTCGGACCACCCGCGCACTCTGCCACGTTCCCCCCGATCGTCGAGACGAGCAGGCTCGCAGGATCGGGCGGATAGAAGAGGCCGAGGGTCTCGGCCTCGCTCCTGAGGTCGTTGTTCACGACGCCTGGCTCGACGACGGCGACCCGCCGCCGGACGTCGATCGACACGATCCCGTTCATCTTCTCGAGGGAGAGCGCGATGCCTCCGTCGATGGGAACGCTCCCTCCCGTGTAACCGGTACCCGCTCCCCGCGGGACCACCGGGATCCCCTCGAGCTGCGCGAGTCGAACGACGTCGGCGACCTCCTCGGTCGTTCTCGGCCACACGACGGCGTCCGGGAGCCCCCTGAGGTCGGTCGCGTCGAACGAGTAGCAGATGCGGTCCTCGAGCGCGGTCGACACCGAGCCTCCGGCGGCACGGGAGAGAGAGCGCTCGACGCGGCGCGGGAGACGGCGTTCGAGGCTCGGGCCGGGAGCCCGGGCGGGATCTGGTGTCTCCGGATGGCTCACGGATCCTCCGGCGAGAGCGGGCGTCTGAGGCCCGCTCGAGAGGTTCATCGCAGGCTCGACGCCTGGACCGCGGTGATCGCGATGAGATCAACGATGTCGTCGACGCTGGCGCCACGAGAGAGGTCGTTCACGGGTCTGGCGAGACCCTGGAGGATGGGTCCCACGGCGCACGCGCCGCCCAACCGCTGCACGAGCTTGTAGCCGATGTTCCCGGCGTCGAGATCCGGGAAGACGAGGACGTTCGCTCGCCCGGCCACGTCGCTCCCCGGCGCCTTCTTCGATCCGATCGCCGGCAGAAGCGCCGCGTCCACCTGGAGCTCCCCGTCGATCCTCAGGTCGGGCCTCTTCTCGCGCGCTATCGCCGTGGCGCGAACGACCTTCTCGACGTCGGCGTGGGTCGCGCTCCCCTTGGTCGAGAATGAGAGCATGGCGACGACGGATTCCCCTCCGACGAGCGAGCGCCGCGTGTCGGCGGAGGCGACGGCGATGTCGGCGAGTTCCTCCGGGGAAGGACTGGGCACGACGGCACAGTCGGCGAACACGAGCGCGTGCTCGGGAACGTCGATGTCGTCGGGTATGATCATCACGAACGAGCTCGAGAGCGTGGTCACGCCCTCGGCCAGACCGATGCAGTGGAGGCCGGCCCTGAGCACGTCGCGGGTCGCCGTGTCGGCGCCCGCCACGCATCCGTCGGCCAGGCCGTTCCTGAGCGCAAGCGCCGCGAAGAAGACGGGGTCGCGGGCGCGCTCGTACGCCTCATCTCGACCGACTCCCTTGCGAGACCGGAGCGCCTGGTACTGGGACGCGAAGTCGTCGAGACTCCCGCACGTCTCCGGGTCGATCGTCTCGACCCCCGACACATCCACGCCGCGCCCCCGCGCGGCGGCGGCGACGTCCTCGCGCTTCCCCACGACAACGGGAGTCGCGAGACCTTCCTGCGCGGCCCGGACGGCCGCGACGACGACCCTGTCGTCGTGGCCCTCGGGCAGAATGATGCGCGCGCCGGCCGCGCGCGCTCTCTCCTTGATGGCAGTCAGAACGTCCATCGCCCCTCGCTTTCCTGCCCGCTCGTGACGCTCCGCGTCATCTGTCGCCACGCTTCTTCGCCAGTAGAGCCTCGTGCACCGGCGCCGGCACCAGACCCTCGACGTCTCCGCCGAGCATCACGACCTCCTTGACGATCGTGGAGTCGAGGTAGGTGTACTTCTCGCTCGGCATGAGGAAGACCGTCTCGATCTCGGAAGCGAGCCGCCTGTTCATGAGCGCCATCTGGAACTCGTACTCGAAATCCGAGACCTCGCGGAGTCCCCTGATGATCGCGGTCGCGCCGGCGTCCCTCACCACGTCGACGAGGAGTCCCTTGAAGGAGATGACCTCGACGTCGCCGTGCCCCCGAACGGCCAGCCGGATGAGCTCGACCCGCTCCTCGACCGTGAAGAGCGGCGCCTTGTCGCGCGCGGTCCCCACCGCGACGGTGAGCCTGTCGAAGAGCCGGAGCGCTCTCTTCACGAGATCGAGGTGGCCGTTGGTGACGGGGTCGAACGTCCCAGGATAGAGCGCCGTTCTCACTCCTCCCCCCTTGTGAGAGGTTCGTCGTCCGTGACTTCGTAGAAATCGACCGTCGTGTCGCCGTAGCTCCTGGCCCGGTATCTCACGAGCCGTCCGTACGAGTCCTTCAGCTGCCGATCCTCGCCGTGTTCGACGACGACGTGCGCGAGAGGAGCGAGACCCGGCCAGCCCCCGAGACGCTCGAGCGCGTCCGCGGCGAGGCTGCTCGCGTAGGGAGGGTCGACGAAGACGACGTCGAACGGCCCGCCGGGAACTCTCGTCCCGAGGAACCGTACGGCGTCCCCCCTGACGACGTGGCTCCGCCCTTCGAGCCCGAGGCGCTCGACGTTCCCGCCGAGGACCGTCGCGACGCGGGAGTCGCGTTCCACGAAGGTCGCGGCCGCCGCGCCCCGCGACAGGGCCTCGATCCCGAGCGCCCCTGAGCCCGCGAAGAGGTCGAGCACGCGCGCGCCGTCGAGAAGCGGGTCGATGATGCCGAAGACCGACTCGCGCACCCGGTCGTAGGTCGGCCGGACCGCCCCCGTCTTCGGGACGTCGACGCGGCGTCCCCTGAGCTCTCCGGCGATGACCCGCACAGCTTCCGCTCCCCCGGAGGCTACTCCTCCTCGCCCGCGTCCATGCCGTACCGCTGGAGCTTCCTGTAGAGCGTCGACGGGTTGATCCCGAGGATCTCCGCCGCCCGCTTCTTCTTCCAGCTCGTCTCTTCGAGCGTCTGGAGGAGGTAGCGCTGCTCCAGCTCGTCGAGGGTGATCCCGGATACGCCGAGGCCGCCTTCCGTGTGCGCTCTCGCCCTCTTCCGCATGCGCTCCGGGAAGATCGAGACGTTCAGGCTGTCGGCCGTGATCTCGGGTCCGTCGGCCAGGATCACCGCCCGCTCGATGATGTTCTCGAGCTCGCGCACGTTGCCCGGCCAGTGGTACGTGGTGAGAATCTCCATCGCGTCCGCGCACACCGTCTTCGCGCCGCCCGCGTAGCGCCCGAGGAAGAACTCCGCGAGGCGAGGGATGTCTTCCTTCCTGTCCCTGAGCGGAGGGATGGTGATCGGGATCACGTTGAGCCGGTAGAAGAGGTCCGCACGGAACTTGTGCTCGTGGATCAGCCTGTCGAGGTCGGTGTTGGTGGCCGCGATGACCCTGACGTCGACCTTGATCGGCTTCGTCCCACCCACCGGCACCACCTCGCGCTCCTGGAGGACGCGCAGGAGCTTCACCTGGATCGCGGGGGACGTCTCGCTCACTTCGTCGAGGAAGAACGTGCCGCCCTCGGCGACGACGATGAGCCCGCGCTTGTCGCGCACCGCGCCCGTGAAGGACCCCTTGACGTGCCCGAAGAGCTCGCTCTCAAGGAGCGTCTCGGGGAGCGCGCCGCAGTTGATCGAGACGAACCGCTTGTCCGCCCTCGCGCTCCGGGTGTGGATCGCCCTCGCGACGAGCTCCTTCCCGGTGCCGCTCTCGCCGTACAGGAGAACCGTGCTCGAGGTCTTCGCCACCCGGTCGATGAGGTCGAAGACCGCCTTGATCTCGTCGCTCTCGCCGACCATCCGGCGCTCGCCCTGCACCTGCAGAGCTCGCTCGAGATCGACGTTGTCGTCACGGAGCCGCCTGAGCTCGAGCGCGTTCCGCACGACCTGCTTGAGCTCCTCGTTCGAGACGGGCTTCAGCAGGTAGTAGAAGGCGCCGAGGTTCAACGCCTCGATCGCCGACTCCTGCGAAGCGTGCCCCGTGACGATGATCACCGGGACGGTCGGGTCGTTGTCCCGCAGGCTCCCGAGTAGCTGGAGCCCGTCCATCCCGGGCATCTGGATGTCGGTGATCACCGCGTCGAAGCTCTCCTGCGAATTCAGTTTGACGGCCTTCTTCCCGTCCCCGCTCGCCGAGACTTCGTACCCTTCCCTCTCGAGCATCATGGCGAGGTATTCGCGCGTGCTGTCCTCGTCGTCGACGATCAGAATCCTGCCGTGTGTCATCAGAGTCATCCTCTCCGGATCAGATCTCCGGTGCCGCCGGGTCTGCTAACGAAGGTACACGACGAACCTGCTTCCCCTGCCAGGCTCGCTCGCGAGGGAGATGCGACCGTCGTGCGACTTCACGATCTTGTCCACGATCGCGAGCCCGAGTCCGGTCCCCTCCGTCTTGGTCGTCTTGAACGGCTGGAAGCACTCGTCCCGCTTGTCCGACGGGATTCCGCACCCCGAATCCTCCACGAGGATCGCGACCTCGTACTCGGGACCGCCTTCCAGCCCGCGGGTCCCGAACTCGCCCTTCCCGACGACGGAGAGCCGCACGGTTCCGTCGGCGTCGATCGCCTCGAGCGCGTTGATCGTGAGATTCAGGAGGGCGCGCTTCATCTGCTCGGCGTTGACGTTGCCGACGACCGGTCCGGACGTCTCGACGTCCATCTCGATTCGCTTGTCGTAGCTCGGATGGCCCTTCGCGATGGCCACCACCTCGTCGAGCAGCGAATCGAGTCTCACACCGGTGCGCTCGGTCGACTCCATGCGTCCGAACTGCAGCACGTCGTGGAGGAGCTGGTTCAGGCGGTCGGCCTCGCGCTGCACGAGCTCGATGAGCTTGAGCTCGTCCTTGGACGGATCCGAGATGTCGCGCAGGAGATCGATCGAACCCTTGATCGCGTTCAGAGGGTTCCTGATCTCGTGAGCGACTCCCGCCGCGAACTCCCCGAGCGCCGCGAGCCTGTCGTCGTGTCGCAGACGCTCCTCGAGCCGGCGCGCTTCGGTCAGATCCTGGAAGATCGCGATCACGCCCCGCTCGTCTCCCTCCTCGTCCCTGAGGATCGACGTCGACAGACCGACCGGCACGCTCGCGCCGTACGTACGTCGGACGAAGAACTCGACGCGGTTCTCGGGCTGCCCGGCCTCGAGCGCCTTGGCGATCCTCTCGCAGAACGCGGGGACCTCGGCGAAGACGACGCGGTACTCCTGACGCTCGTCGTCCTCCCCTCGCTCGGGGAGCTCGAGACCCAGGATCTCGCGTCCGGTCCGATTGACGTGGATGAGCCTGCCGTCGCGGTCGACGAGGACGACGCCGCTGCTCACGCTCTCCGTCACGGTCGCGAACCTGAGCTCGCTCGTCTCGAGACGACCGCGCGTCTCGAGGAGCGCCGCTTCGCTCCGGCGCGCGCGACGAGCCAGGTAGGACGCGATGACGGCCACGAGCCCGAGCGTGACGAGCAGGCTCGCCGTGCCGGCCACGGTCTTCGACGCCTCCTCGTCCATCCACTCGCGAGGGCCGAGCACGGTGAGGATGAGGTGGCCGGCGGCGGACGCCGCCGCGAGGACCATCCCCGAGGCCGCACCGAGCCGCGCGGACGCGACGAGAACGGGAAGGAAGTACAGAATCTTGAAGTGGCTGCCGAGACCTCCGGAGTAGTGGGCGAGCACGGTGATGAGGACGATGTCGAGCCCGAACTGAACGTGGAGGAACACCTCCCGGAAGAGACCGAGCCGATCCCAGAGCAAGTAGACGCCCGTGAGGGCCGCGACGATCACGCCGAGCCAGAGGATCGGCGTGCGCTCGATGCCCGCCCCTCCGAGGAGAGCGAGAACGGCCACGACGACCGCAACGAGGAGGCGCGCCACGATGATCGCGCGCGTGTGCGGGAAGTCTCCGACTCTCTCGGTCATCGCGTGTGCTCTCCACAGGCGGACGGTGTTCCTGAACCGGTGTCGGGTCGCGCGTTCGCCGTCGCGGCCGGGTCGGACACGGCGGCGAAAGGACGGAGCGCGGCGAGCGTCTTCGGGCCGATGCCCTTGACCGCGAGGAGATCATCGACCGACGCGAACGGTCCGCGTTCGCTCCTCGCACGCACGATCGCTTCCGC
>JALGVN010000098.1 GCA_025774645.1 bacterium | reverse complement strand
CACTTTGCCGGCGGCGCGTCGCTTCCTGCGGACGGCGGCAGCGATCGCGCGCCGCACGTCCCCGCGCCGCCTCTCGTGGTCGAGGTCGTCCCAGAATCGGGCGAACGCGAAGCGAGCGGCCTCGTTCGCCGAGTCAAGTGTGCTGCTGCCTTCGAACCGATCGTCGGCGGAGGCACCGTCGTCGTCCATTCGAATCCGGACGTGGAGGCGCTCCGACCGGTCGTGTCTCCAGGCGACGGTGACGGCGTCCGTCGTGGTGCTCGCTCCAGCGCCTGCGGTTGCGTCCGTCGCGGCGTCGGTCTGCGCTTCGCTCGGACGGCGCGAGCCCCCTTCGTCCTCGAGGGCGGGTTTGCGTCGCGCGACGTCCCGGACGGAGATGCCCGGCCTCCTCCCGAGATCGACCGCGAGGACGCGCTCCACCGTTCGCCCGGCGCTGTCGGTCCGCACGGCGAGGAACTCGAGGACGTCGTCCGCGCCCGCGACCCGGAGCGACGAGATGCGGCCGTTCCGGAGATCGCGCTCGGGCCCGGCCGCGAGCTCCGCGCGCGAGGGAGGGACGTCGTCGGGCGAGTCCGTCAGGAAGACGAGAGGCATCGCGCGCATCGTGCTGACGACGAGGAAGAGCCGGTCGGCCGCGAGGAGCTCGAGGACGAGGCAGTCCCTGGCGGCGAGCGACGACGACGCGATCTTCGCCCCCGCGAGTCGCGGGGAGATCTCGTTGACGAGCTTCCTGATGACCGTCGTGTCCAGCGGGACCTCCCTCACGTGACCGGGACAGTGGTGTCTGTCGACGGCAGTATAGCCGTGTCCCGGAGCGCTCGTCAACAGAGCCCGCAGAACGGCCGAATCCGGCGAAAAGCTCACCGTTCCGTTGACTCTCGGTCAGGAGCGGAGTATAGTATCTGTTCACATGAAATCCGGAAGGGGGTGCCCGTGCTCAGGAGCATGACCGGTTACGGCAGCTCAGAGCGGGCCGACGGCGGGCGACGCATCCGGGTCGAGCTCAAGTCGGTCAACCAGCGATTCCTCGACATTCAGATCAAGGCCCCGCGACTGCTCCTTCAGGTCGAGGACAAGATCCGCAGAGCCATCGAGTCGTCTCTCGGTCGCGGCCGCGTGACGGTCTACGTCGAGTGGCGCGACGAGTCGGGGGCGGGCGGGTCCGTCCTCAACCGTGAAGTCGCGTGGGGCCTCGTGAGGGAACTCCGCGACATCAAGGAGACGCTTGCGCTCCCGGGCGAGATCGATCTCTCCGTCCTCTCCCGGTTCCCGCAGGTCTTCGAGACGACCGGCGAGACCCCCGCAGCCGACGAGGTGTGGCAGCTCTTCGAACCCGCGCTCACCGAGGCGCTCGCGGGTCTCGTGACGATGCGCGAGACGGAGGGCGCGAAGCTCGCGGACGATCTGACGGAGAGGACCGGCGCCATCAAGTCCATCGTGAAGGGGCTCGAGAGCTCGGCGCCCGAGGCGCTCGAGGCGTCGAAGCAGCGTTTCCGGGAGAGACTGACGGCTCTCATGGAGGACATGCCGCGGGTCGACGAGACGCGAATCGCGCAGGAGGTCGTGATGGCGGCCGAGCGATCCGACTTCACGGAGGAGCTCGTGCGGCTCGGCGCCCACCTCTCGCACGCGCACGAGGTCATCGCTGAGGGCGGGCCCGTCGGAAAACGGCTCAACTTCCTCGTCCAGGAAATGCACAGGGAGGCGAACACGATCGGATCGAAGAGCGTCGACATCGGCGTGTCGAACACGGTCGTGTCGCTCAAGGAAGAGGTCGAGAAGCTCCGCGAGCAGGTCCAGAACGTGGAGTGATCGCGGGCGCACGCGCCCGACGGCGCGGCGTCCGGAACGGGAGGTCCGGAATGAACGGCGTCCTTCTGAACATCGGATTCGGGAACGTTGTCGCGTCGCATCGCGTCGTCGCGATCGTCACGCCCGGGTCGGCGCCGGTCAAGCGCCTGAAGGACAACGCCAAGAAAGCCGGCAAGCTGGTCGACGCGACGCAGGGCCGGAGGACGCGCGCCGTCATCGTGACCGACAGCGATCACGTGATCCTGTCGGCCGTCGCCGCCGAGACCATCACGCAGAGGCTCGAGGGCAAGGACGACCACGCCGACGCCTAGGGCGCCGGCGTTCGGAGCCAAGCCGCCGGAGTGCAGCGTGGAACGTTCCGCATTCCCCATAGTCGTTTCGGGACCGTCCGGCGTCGGGAAGACGTCGATCTGTCAGGGGCTCCTCGCCGGGGATCCGTGGACGGCGTACTCGATCTCCGTGACGACGAGGCCGATGCGGCCCGGGGAGGAGGACCGGAAGGACTACGAGTTCGTGGCCGAGGCGACGTTCGACGCGCTCGTCATGATGGGCGAGCTCGCCGAGTGGGCGGTCGTCCACGGTCACAGGTACGGAACGAGGAAGAAGGTCATCCAGGAGACGGTGGCCCGCGGACGCGACATCGTGATGGACGTCGACGTCCAGGGAGGGATGTCGATCAAGGAGCTCTATCCCGAGAGCGTCCTGATCTTCGTTCTCCCGCCGTCGCCCGCGGCGCTCGAAGAGAGGCTGCGCGGGAGGGGTACCGACGACGAGGAGGTGATCCAGACGAGGCTCAGGAACAGCCTCGACGAACTGAAGTGGGCGCCGCGCTACGACTACGTCGTGGTGAACGACGTTCTCGACAACGCGGTGCGCGACGCGAAAGCGATCGCGGTCGCCGAACGGCTGAGGACGTCGCGCGTCAGGATCGACTAGACAACAGCGGGAACGAGGACACCAGCCCGGAGTGAATCCATGGAACAGCTGGAGAAGAGGAAGCTCCTCAAGCACGCGAAGAACGAGTACCTCGGTGCGATGCTCGCCGCGAAGGTTGCCCGGCGGCTCCACAGCATGGAGGCGGCCGACCGCGAGGACCCGGAGGCGAAGGTGACGTCGCTCGCCCTCAAGCTCATCACGCAGGGCAAGGTCGAGTACGAGATCGAGGAGTACGATGACGATGGAGTGGTGGCGGAGAAGGAAGGGGAAGAGAAAGAGAAGGAGAAGGAGAAGGAGAAGAAGAAGAAGAAGTAAGAGCAGGACGGACGGGAGAGATGTCGAAACCACTCGCTGACAGGAAGATCGTGCTGGGCGTGACGGGCAGCATCGCCGCGTTCAAGGCGCCGTCGATCGCGACGCGTCTCGTGGCGATGGGCGCCGACGTCGTTGTCGTCATGACCGAGAACGCGACCCGCTTCGTGACGCCGCTCACGTTCGAGACGCTGACCGGCACCGAGGTCATCGTCGACATGTGGCCGGAGAAGAAGAAGGGCGTCTCGACCCCCGAGGAAGCACTCGCCGCGGACGATCACCTCCAGCACGTCCACCTCGCCGAGGCTGCGGACCTCGCGCTCGTCGCCCCGGCGACCGCGAACGTGATCGGGAAGATGGCGGGAGGGATCGCGGACGACTTCCTCTCGACCGAGCTCATGGCGATGACGTGTCCCGTCATCGTCGCCCCGGCGATGAACGTCAACATGATGGAGTCCGACGCGGTCGGCGAGAACGTCGAGAAGCTCAAGGCCCGCGGCGTCGTCGTGATCGAGCCGGAGGTGGGGCGCCTGGCGAGCGGCGCGGTGGGGCGCGGCAGGCTGGCCGCCCCCGACCAGATCGTCGAAGAGGTGAAGAGGCTCCTCCTTCCGCCTCAGGACCTCTCGGGAAGGCGCGTCGTCGTGACGGCGGGCCCGACGGAGGAACCGCTCGACCCGGTCCGGCACATCGGGAACCGTTCGAGCGGGAAGATGGGATACGCCGTCGCGGAACGCGCGGCGAGGCGTGGGGCCGAAGTCGTGCTCGTTTCGGGACGGACGTCCCTCGAGCCGCCGGCAGGCGTCCGCCTCGAGCCCGTGATTACGACGGAGGAGATGAAGGACGCGGTCATGGCCGAGCTCCCGGAGCTCGACCTCCTCGTCATGGCGGCCGCCCCCGCGGACTACCGTCCGGCGGAGGTCGCGGACAGGAAGATCAAGAAGTCGTGGGACCGCCTGACGATCGAGCTCGTTCGGACCGACGACATCCTGATGGGCGTCAAGGAGAGCAGACGCGAGGGTCAGGGCTTCGTCGGGTTCGCCGTAGAGACCGAGGACCTCATCGCGAACGCGAAGGACAAGCTCGTGAGGAAGGGACTCGACCTCATCGTGGCGAACGACCCGACGATCGAGGGCGCCGCGTTCGAGTCGGACACGAACGTGGCGACGATCATCGGACGCTCCGGACTCGAGGAGAGCGTCGGGAAGGTCTCGAAAAAGGAGCTCGCGGATCTCGTCCTCACGAGGGCGATGAGCGAGCTCGGATGGAGCGGCGATGGGGCGGAGTGAAGCAAACGACAGGGCGCGTCTCCTCCTGGCGCGCTACCTCGGACAGCTCGCCGAGAGGGGCGAGCGCGAGATCTACGTCTCCGAGGAGGCCGCTCGCGCGCTCCGCGAGGGACTCGGAGCCGGGTGCAGCGCTGCCGCCGCCGTCGCGGGGGCCGACGCTCCTGCCCCGTCCGCCGAGGCACCGTCCCGGCGGGAACGCGGCGCGGCTCTCAAGGAGGGGCTCCGCGCCGTGAGCTCCGATGGGGCGAACGGGTCCACGAAGGCCCGCCCGGCCGCGGTTGAGGCGGCCGCGGGCGAGAAGGAGGAGCCGCCTGCCGGGTCCGTGACGCAGACGAAGCAGCCGAAGGAGCCGCCCACGGCCGACCGGCCTGAGCCCGAGATCGTCGACGTCACACTCGCGTTCACCACCGCGGGCGCCGCGCCGGACATGTTCAGCGGGGCGTCCCCCCTCGAGACCTGCAAGAGCATGAGCGACCTCGAGAAGATCGCGTCGACGTGCGAGAGCTGCGAGCTCGCCGGCGGACGCAACAGCGTCGTCTTCGGCGTCGGGAACGCCTCGGCGAGACTCATGTTCATCGGCGAGGCGCCCGGGCGCGACGAGGACCTTCAGGGCATCCCTTTCGTCGGCAAGGCCGGACAGCTCCTCAACAAGATCCTCGACGCGGCCGGAATCGAGAGGGACGACGTCTACATCGCGAACATCATCAAGTGCAGACCGCCGAACAACAGGACGCCCCTGACGAGCGAGATCGAGGCGTGCATCCTCTACCTCGCGAAGCAGGTCGAGTTCATCAAGCCGAAGATCATCTGCACGCTCGGCCTGCCGGCGACCCAGACGCTCCTCGGCATCCGGGAATCGATGGGGAGCATGCGCGGCAAGCTCTACCGGTCGCGCGATCTCAGGGTCATCCCCACGTACCACCCCGCGGCCGCGCTCCGCGACCCGAAGTACAAGCGGCCGATCTGGGACGACTTCCTCCTCATCAAGAGGGAGTACGAACGGGAGTAGAAGTCCAGAGAGGCGCAAGATCGGGGATCACGGCGTCTGTGACGCCATCACATCAGGGTGGGGCGGGGAGGGGAGCAACGTGGAGGACAGCATGGCAACACTGGAGAAGACAGCGACGAAGGAGAGAGCCGTGAACGCCGCCGACCGCGTTCCTCCGCAGAGATCTTCGGCGCGATCATGACGCTCTTCGCGCGGGACGAAGCGGTCGATCTGGTCACGGTGACGCAGGAGCTCAAGAAGCGGAAGGAGCTCGACGACGTTGGCGGGGCGGCCTACCTCTCGCAGGTTCTGGGGAGCGTGGCGACGACCGCGAACGTCCGCCATCACGCGAAGATCGTCCTCGAGAAGTCCGTGCTCAGGAGGCTCATCACCGTCGCGACCGAGGTCGTGCAGGAGGCGTTCGACGCCGGTGGCGAGGCGAGCGACATCCTCGATCGCGCGGAGCACATGATCTTCGAGATCGCGCAGTCGAGGATCAGGCGTGACTTCGTTCCGATGCGCGAGATCCTCAAGCACAGCTTTGAGGTCATCCAGGAGCTCTACGACAAGAAGCAGCACATCACCGGGGTTCCGACCGGGTTCAACGAGCTCGACCAGCTGACGTCCGGGTTCCAGAAGTCCGACCTCATCATCATCGCCGGCCGGCCCTCCATGGGGAAGACGGCCTTCGCCCTGAACGTCGCGTCGCACGCGTCGATCAAGGCGGGCCTGCCGGTGGCGATCTTCAGCCTCGAGATGGGGAAGGAGCAGCTCGTTCAGAGGATGCTCTGTTCGGAGGCGCGTGTCGACGCGCACAAGCTCAGGACCGGGTACCTCGCGGACAAGCACTGGTCGAGTCTGACGACGGCGGCCGGGCTTCTCTCGGAATCCTCGATCTACATCGACGACACTCCGGCCATGACCGTCCTCGAGATGCGGTCCAAGGCCCGGAGGCTCAAGGCCGAATCGGACATCGGGCTCGTCATCGTCGACTACCTCCAGCTCATGCACGGGCTGGGGCGTCAGGAGAACCGCCAGCAGGAGATCTCGGAGATCTCGCGATCGCTCAAGGCGCTGGCGAAGGAGCTCGATGTTCCCGTGATGGCGCTCTCGCAGTTGTCGAGGGCCGTCGAGTCGCGCGGCGGCGACAGGCGCCCGATCCTCTCCGATCTCCGGGAGTCGGGAGCCATCGAACAGGACGCCGACGTCGTTGCGTTCATCTACCGTCAGGAAGTGTACGAACGCTCGCCCGAGAACATGGGGCTCGCGGAGATCATCGTCGGGAAGCAGCGAAACGGCCCCACGGGAACGGTGAAGCTCGCGTTCCTCTCGGAGTGCACGCGGTTCGAGAACCTCTCTCACAGGCCCGAGGGTAGCTTCGTTGACGAGCTCTAGCGTCACCGCGCGGCGGAACCATGGAGGGTTCGGGACCGGTCTGTTCCGCACGCTCGGAGGGAACGCGCTCGAGCTCGTGACCGAGGTCGGCGCCGCCGGGCTCCTCCTGTGGCGGTCTTCTCTCGCGCTCCGGAAGTTCGGCCGTTCGGTCCCCCTGGTTGTCGAGCAGATGCGCCGAATCGGTGTCGACTCGCTGCCGCTCGTGATCATCACGGCGGTGTTCACAGGCGCGGTCACGGCCGTCCAGGCGGCGTATCAGCTGAAGGAGTTCGTTCCCAAGATCTACCTCGGGGTAGCGATCTACAAGTCGGTCACGATCGAACTCGGCCCGGTGCTCACCGCGCTCGTCGTCGGGGGCAGGGTCAGCGCCTCGATCGCCGCGGAGCTCGGGACGATGAGAGTCACGGAGCAGATCGACGCGATGGACGCGATGGCGATCGATCCGGTTCGCTACCTGGTGATGCCGAGGATCGTCGCGGCGCTCATCATGCTCCCGATCGTGACGATCTTCGCGGACGTGCTCGCGATCAGCGGCGGGTTCGTCGTCGCGAACCTCTCGCTCGACGTGTCGGTGAAGACGTTCGTCGAGGGGATGAAGCTCTACTTCTTCCCCCACGACGTGCTCGGCGGTCTGCTCAAGGCGTTCGTGTTCGGCGGGATCATCGCGGTCATGGGGTGCACGGCGGGGCTCCGGACGTTCGGGGGCGCGGTCGGCGTCGGGCGCGCGGCGACGCGGGCCGTCGTCGCAAGCTGCGTCCTCATCCTCATAAGCGACTACGTGCTCGCGACACTCCTCTTCAAGGTGATCTTCGGAGAGGCGTGAGCACGCGCGGGCTCGGGCCCGCGAACCGGGGGCGCGCTCCCCGGAAGGAGAATCGAGTGGCCGGCCAGGCGCTCATCGACATCAGGGGGCTCTTCAAGGCGTTCGGGGACAACGAGGTCCTCCGCGGCATCGACCTCGCGGTCAGGAACGGCGAGACGATGGTCGTCCTGGGGCCTTCGGGGTGCGGGAAGAGCGTGCTTCTCAAGCACATCATCGGGCTCATGAAGCCCGACGGCGGCTCGATTGTCGTCGAGGGCAGGGAGATCACGCGCCTCGCACGGGGAGAGCTCAGCAATCTGAGGATGCGCTTCGGGATGGTCTTCCAGGGCGCGGCGCTCTTCGACTCGATGACCGTCGGCGCGAACGTCGGCCTCCCCCTCGTGGAGCACCACAGGACCAGGGGCTCCGAGCTCGACCGACTCGTGGAGGAGAAGCTCGAGATGGTCGGTCTCTCCGGAACCGCGCACCTCTGGCCGTCGGAACTCTCGGGCGGGATGAAGAAGCGGGTCGCGCTGGCGCGCGCGATCGCGCTCGACCCGGACGTCATCCTCTACGACGAGCCGACGACGGGGCTCGACCCCGTGATGGCCGAGCAGATCAACGAGCTCATCCGGAGTACGCAGAAGAAGCTCAACGCGACCTCCGTCGTGGTGACGCACGATCTTCACAGCGCCTGCTTCACCGGCGACAGGGTCGCGCTCATGGACGATGGCAGGATCGCTTTCGAAGGAACGACCGACGAGCTCACGACGACCGAGAACGAGGCTGTGAGGACGTTCATCGCGAGAGGACGGCGGCGGCTTCCCGGTGAGCGCGAAGCGGACTCGAGCCGCGATCGGTTCGGGCTTCTTTAGCACGAGGGCGGCGCTGGCTCGTCCGCGCCTGATACGACGACGAAAGGGAGAACGCGATGACCGAACACGGGAGCGAGCTGAGGGTCGGGATCACACTCACCATCGCTGGTGCGGCGCTCGTCTTCGGCATCCTCTGGCTGAGCGATGTCCAGTTCGGAGACGAGCGGTACGAGCTGAGCATCGTCTTCCCCGAGGTCGCCGGGCTCGTTCCGGGCGACAAGGTCACGGTGGCGGGGCTCGACGCGGGCGAGATCATCTCGCTCGACCTCGAGGGCAACCAGGTCGTCGTCAAGGTGGAGATCGACCCGGACATCAAGATCCCTGATGACTCCCGCATCAGCGTGGCGAGCTACGGCCTCATCGGGGCAAAGGTCGTCGCGGTCAGGCCCGGCATGAGCGGCGTCTACATCGAGGCGGGCTCGAGGGTGGACGGCATCTACGAGAAGGCGCTGGGCGACGTCGTGAGCGAGATGGGCGAGGCGCTCACGGAGATTCGCGGCGTCATGAGGATGGCCGACGAGGTTCTGTCCGACATGGAGGGGCGCGATCAGATCAAGGAGACGATCACGAACGCGCGGGACGCCACGGTCGATCTCAAGGTCGCGGTCGGCGACATCAGGGCGATGGCCGCCGACCTCCGTTCGTTCGTCGAGGCGAAGACCGACGACGCGGAGAACGTGATCGACACGGTCGGGGAGGCTTCGCAGAATTTCGCGGAGGTCTCCGCCGAGCTGGCGACGATCTCGGCCACGCTCGACTCGCTCGTGACCCGCATCGAGGCGGGTGAGGGAACGCTGGGCAAGATCGTCACCGACGATTCTGCCTACAACGAGTTCACCGCGGCCGTCACCGAGGTCAGGGACCTCGTGGCGGAGATCCGCACGAATCCGAAGAACTTCATACGATTCTCTATCTGGTAGCCGGACGGTCCGACATCCTGCGCGCGCATCTCCCGGCTCGCGAGGGCTGCCATGGAACGCGGAAACGCTGGTGCGAAGAGCGGGACGCGTGGACGTGTGCTCCGCTTGATCGCCACCGTCGTTCTCCTGAGCGGCGCGTTCGTGTGGGGGTTCGCGGCAGCGACCTACCACGTCTTCCCGTACGAGGCGGTGCAGACCGTCTACAGGTCCGTCCACCGCGCAACGGTGGGGTACTATGGCGACGTCGCCGGACCGCGCTGGGAGCCGATCCGGACGGCGTACGGTCAGACCACGCTCACGGAAGAGCAGCGGGCGGAGATCGACAGGCTCCTGTCGATCGCCTACCTCCGGGGCTCGAGGCTCGCGGGTGAGCACGCGGGTGTGACGTACCACGACCCGGAGAGGGCGAGCGCGGGGCTCAGCCTCTTCGTCTCCGGCCACGCGCCCGAGGCGACCCTGATCGACATGGACGGCCGGGTGCTCCATAGCTGGTCGATCGACTACGACAACGTCTGGTCTGGCGACGACATCCCCGACGACGACCCGAACACGCAGTACTGGCGGCGCGCGCACCTGGACGCCGACGGCAACCTCTACGCGATCTTCCAGTGGCGCGGCCTCGTCAAACTCGACCGGGATTCGAACCTGCTGTGGGACTACCCCGGCGATTGTTTCAACGACCTGTGGGTCGAGGACGACGGGACGGTCTACGTGCTCGTGAACGAGACGAGGCTCGTTCCCGAACTGAACGACAGGGATCCGGTCTTCGAGAACTTCCTCGTGATCCTCGCGCCGGACGGGACCGTGCGGAAGAAGCTCTCGCTCCTCGAGACGCTGATGCGCTCCGACTACGAGCCCGTGCTCCGGGCCGCGCGGGAGTCCGGCGACATCATGCACGGGAATACGGTGCAGGTGCTCGACGGGAAGTTCGCGCACATCATCCCCGCGTTCGCCAAGGGCAACGTCCTGATGTCGTTCCGAAACGTCGACACGATCGCCGTGGTCGACGTGGAGGAGGAGACGATCGTCTGGGCGCTGTCCGGCATGTGGGTCCAGCAGCACGAGCCCGTGCTTCTCCCGGGCGGGAGCATGCTCGTCTTCAACAACGTCGCGGCGCTCAACGTGTCCGAGGTGGTCGAGTTCGACCCGCTGTCCCAGCGGAAGCTCTGGTCGTACCGGGGCAGCGAGGAGACCCCGTTCTACTCGCGGAAGGCCGGCTCGTGCCAGAGGCTCCCGAACGGGAACACGCTCATCGTCGAGTCCGACGGCGGGAGGGCGTTCGAGACGGCACCCGAAGGCGAGATCGTCTGGCAGTTCATGAACCCGCACCGCGCGGGGAAGGAGGGCGAGCTCATCGCGACGCTCTTCGACCTTGTGCGGCTCGCGCCCGAGTACGCCGACGGGTGGCTGGAGGAAGATGAGTAGCGGCGAGTGCCTCGAGGTCCGGAAGCGACGCTTCGGCGCGACCGACGCCGAGATCTCGGAGATCGGATTCGGCGCGGGCGGGTACTGGTCGAACCCCGCGCTCGACGCCTCGACGCGCGCGTCGCTCCTCTGGGCGGCCGTCAGGTGCGGCGTGAACTGGATCGACACCGGTCCGACCTACAGCGGGGGAGACGCCGAGCGGCATCTCGGGGAGCTCCTCGGCGCCAGGCGGGACGACCTCTTCCTCGCGACCAAGGTCGGGACGAAGCTCACCGACGGAGGCTTCGTGACCGACTTCACGCCCGGGGCGATGCGCGAATCACTCCAGGGGAGCCTCGAGCGGCTCCGAACCGACCGCGTCGATCTTCTGAGCATGCACTCCCCGACGCTCGACCACGTTACGAACGAGGACACCCTCGGAGCGCTCGCGGCGTTCAAGAGCGAGGGGAGCGTGAGGTTCCTCGGTCTCTCGCCCGCGCACCGGTATGGGCTCGACGTCGCCCGCGCGGCGATCGCGAGCGGCGTCTTCGACGGTCTCATGCTCACGTACAACGTGACGTCACCGCCGGCGACCGAGGAGGTCATCGGGCAGGCGGCGCGCGCGGGGATTGCGGTGCTCGCGAAGCTCCCGCTCGGGCGAGCGATCTTCGACCGGTCGTGGCGCAGGGTGCGTTCGCGGGCGGACCTCTGGTACGTCCTGAGGGGGCTCCGGACGATGCGGCGCGCCGTCCTCGGTTCACGGAAGTACGGGTTCCTCAACGAGGTCGAGGGGTCGACGGCGGCGCAGGTGGCGCTCAGGTACGTCCTCGACAATCCGAACGTCACGTCGGCCGTCCCGGGGACGGTCAAACTCCAGCATCTGAGACAGAACATCGCGGTCTCGCAGAGTCCCCCGCTGTCCGGTGAGCTCACCGAGCGGATCAGGCGGGCGGCCGCATAGCACCGCGTCGGCATCTGTTCGGCGCCGGGTCAGCGGGACGAGAAGGAGGGGACGGTGGCGAAGAAGCGGAGCATCTTCTTCTGCAAGGACTGCGGGCACGAGTCGCCGAAGTGGTTCGGGCGATGCCCCGGCTGCGGAGAGTGGAACACGCTCGTCGAGCAGGAAGTGTCGCGGGCGCCGGCGGGTAGGGCGAGGGGATCGCGGAGCGCCGTGGCGCGTCAGGAACCGATAGCGCTCACGGAGATCGGGACCGACGAGACCGAGCGTCTCAAGACCGGGATCGGTGAGCTCGACCGGGTGCTCGGAGGCGGGGTCGTCGCGGGCGGCGTCGTGCTCGTGGGCGGGGACCCCGGCATCGGGAAGTCGACGCTCCTCCTTCAGGTGAGCGACGCGCTCGCCGGGACTGGGGAGGGCGTGCTCTACGTCTCCGGCGAGGAGTCCCGTTCGCAGCTCCGCATGCGGGCCAGGCGGCTCGGTGTCGAGGCGAGCACGATCCAGGTTCTCACCGAGACCGACGTCTCTCGCGTGATCGAGGCCGCCGGCTCGCTCTCCCCGGGCGCCATCGTCCTCGACTCCATCCAGACCTCCTTCGTTCCCGAGATCACAGGCTCCCCCGGCAGCGTCTCCCAGGTCCGCGAGTCGGCCGCGGTGCTCGTCCGTTTCGCGAAGGAGACCGGCACGCCCGTATTCCTCATCGGTCACGTCACGAAGCAGGGCGCGATCGCGGGCCCGCGCATCCTCGAGCACATGGTCGACACCGTCCTCTACTTCGAGGGCGACAAGCACCTCTCGTACCGGATCCTCCGGGCGGTCAAGAACCGCTACGGCTCGACCGACGAGATCGGGGTTTTCGAGATGACCGGGAAGGGGCTCATCGAGGTCGACGACCCGTCGGGACTCTTCGTCTCGCGTGAGCGCGGCCCGATGTCCGGGTCCGCGGTGATCGGGACCATCGAGGGAACGCGCGCGCTCATGGTCGAGATCCAGGCGCTGACCGGTCTCACGAACTACGCGACGCCCCAGCGCTCGAGCACCGGCATCGATCGCAGGAGGCTGCCGCTCCTCCTCGCCGTCCTCGAGCGGCGCGGCGGTCTCTCGCTCGGGAACCGAGACGTCTTCGTGAGCGTCGCCGGAGGAGTCCGCGTCGAGGAGCCGGCCGCGGACCTCGGCATTGCGCTCGCGGTCGCGTCGAGCTACTGGGACGCGGAGATCGACGAACGCACGGCCGTCTTCGGCGAGATCGGGCTCGGCGGCGAGGTGCGCCGCGTGACTCTCGCCGCGAAGCGCGCGCAGGAGGCCGAACGGCTGGGGTACACGCGGCTCGTCGTGCCGAAGGGCGCGATCCCGCGCGAAGAGCGTCCGAAGGGGATCGAGGTCGTTGAAGTGGGCACCGTTCGGGAAGCGATCGGCGCCCTGATGGGGAAGGAGCGGAGGGGGGGCAGGACGAAGGAGACCTCCGCCGCCGGCGTCCCCGAGATCTGAGAGACCGCGCCCCCCGACCCGGAGGAGTCGGCTCACGCATGACCGCACGCATGGAAGACGCCCGCATCGACGGCATGGACGAATCGCCCGACTCCGGGCGCGCCGTCGTCTTCACGCTGGTCCACTCCGCCGACGACGAGAGCGGGGTCCGGCTCCTCGTCGAGAGCCTGAGGGCTTTCGGCGGGGCGCTCGCGGACTCCACCGTGCTCGTTTTCCAGTCCGATCCCGGCGCGGAGCTCCGCGTCTACGGGGATCTCGACAACGTCTACGGCATTCCACTCACGGTCCCGCCGGTCTGGCGGGGGTACCACTTCGCGGCGAAGGTGTACGCGGCGTCCGAGGCCGAGAAGATGGCGTGGGACGACGCGGGCACACTCATCTGGATGAACCCGGGGTGTCTCGTCACGGGTCCTCCGGTCCTGCTCGACGTCGAGCGGCCGCTGGACGCGGCGTTCAGGGTGGTGCACGTGAGGAACGTCGGATCCCCGGCCGGCTCGCCCGTCGACGGGTTCTGGGAGAGGGTCTACCACGGCGCCGGAGTCGCGGCGCCCGAGGTTTCTCTCGAGTCGTTCGTCGACCGCGACGCCATCCGCCCCTACTTCAACTCGCACATGTTCTCCGTGAACCCGTCGCGGGGGTTGCTCCGGCGGTGGCTCGAGCACTGGAAGAGCGCCGTCTCGGATGAGGAGTTCATGTCGGG
>JALGVN010000097.1 GCA_025774645.1 bacterium | reverse complement strand
TCGCCCTCGCGACGGCGGGCCTCACGGCGCTGGCCGTCGTCGTGAACGTGCGCATCATCGACATGGGGTTCGCCCAGATGCACAACACGGTCGGGGCGCTCCTCGGAGAGCGCGGCGAGACTGAGGCAGCGGCGACCGAGTTCAGGAAGGCCCTCGGGGACAACCCGCGGGACCTCTCGGCCACGTACAACCTCGGGATCGCGCTCCTCGAGCTCGGCCGGTGGGAAGATGCGGCCGTCCAGTTCATGGTCGCCACGGAGAGTCACCCGCGCTACCATGAGGCGTGGATCGGGCTGGGCAGGGCCCGCGCGGGCCAGGGAAGGACGCTCGACGCCAGGACGCTCTGGGAGCGAGCGCTCGCCCTCGATCCGCCCCCGAAGGTGGCGGCCGAGGCCGACTCGCTCCTCGGAACGCTCGAGCACGCGCCCCCGGACACGGGAGAACACTGAGACCGGACCGGCGAAGCCGGGAACCGGATGGAACAGGAGTGAGCGGCGTGGAGGACGGACCCCGAGAGCGCACCGCGGACGGAGCCATCGTCTTCGAGAACCTGACGAAGTCGTTCGGCGAGATCGAGGCCGTGAAGGGAGTGACCCTCTCGATCCCGAAGGGTCAGATCTGCGGCTACCTCGGCCCGAACGGAGCCGGCAAGACGACGACCGTCAAGATGGCGACCGGCATGCTCGAGCCGACGGCCGGAAGGGCGATCGTCGAGGGCTTCGACATCGTGAAGGAACCGCTCGAGGCCAAACGCGTGATCGGCGTCGTCCCTGAGACCGGGGCGCTCTACGCGACCCTCACGCCGAACGAGTACCTGGCGCTCGTCGGGAGGCTCTACCACCTCGACCGCGACGAAACCGACGAGAAGACCCACACGTTCCTCAAGCTCTTCGGGATCGCGGACGTCGCCGACCGCCTGATGACGACGTTCTCGAGGGGCATGAAGCAGAAGGTCCTCATCTCCGCGGCCCTCCTGCCGAACCCGAGCGTGCTCTTCCTCGACGAACCGCTCTCGGGCCTCGACGCCAACACGGCGCTGGTCCTGAAGGAGCTCCTCCGCGACCTCGCGTCCCAGGGACGGACGATCTTCTACTGCTCGCACATCCTCGAGGTCGTCGAGAAGGTCTGCGACCGCGTCGTCATCCTCGTCGGGGGCGAGGTCATCGCGGACGGCAAGGTCGAGGAGCTCAAGGACATGACCCACCAGGGCTCGCTCGAGGACGTCTTCAGCGAGCTCACGTCGAGCGAGAACCTGGCCGAGATCGTCCGGGCGTTCTCGCGGAGCATCACCGGAGACGGGGGAGCGTAGCGACGTGGCGACCGCAGCGGCCTTCACTCGGAGGGGGAGGGGACGGAACGCGCTCGACTGGGACCAGTTCCGTGCGCTCCTCGTCGCGAGCGTCAAGCTCGATCTCCGGTCGACGCGCATGCAGCGCGGGCGGACCGGCAAGTTCCCTCCGATCGCGGCCGCGTTCGCCACGTACGTCGTCATGGGCACGCTCCTGGCGCTCGCGGTCATGTCGACCGACGACGTGTTCGTCTTCTCCCTCTTCACGCTGTCGGCGGCGATGTTCATGACGGCGCTTCTCGTCATCATGGAGTACAGCTCCGTCGTCGTGCACCCGGACGACTTCGACGTCCTGGGATACCGCCCGATCTCCTCGAGGACCTACTTCTGGGCAAAGATAGCGAACCTCGGCCTCTACGTCGCGGCCACCGCGTTCGCGCTCTCGATCCCGGCGTCGATCGTCGTGGGAATCAAGTACGCTCCCGGCGCGGTGCTCACGGCGGTCTACCTCCTCGCCGCGCTCGTCGCCTGTCAGGCGACCGCCGCGCTCGTCGTGCTCATCTACTCGGTCGCGATCCGGGTCTTCAACTACGAGAAGTTCACCCGCGCGATCACCTACGTCCACACGCTCTCGACGCTCGTCATCGTCTTCGGGTACGTCCTCCTGCCGAGAGTCCTGGCGAAGGACGTCATGCTCCTGAGCGTCGAGCGCGGCGCCTGGGTCTACGCCGTGCCGCCCGCGTGGTATGCGGGAGCGGTCGAGCTCGCGACGGGGACGGGCGGTCGCCAGAGCCTCGCGCTCGCGGGCCTGGCCGCCGTGTCGGCGGCCGCGCTCATCTGGGCTGCGATGAACACGGTCTCGCTCGACTACTCGAGGAGGATCTCCGCCCTCGCGACGGCCTCGGCGAAGGCGGTCAAGGAGGCCGGCCGCAGGAAGAGCCTCGGCCGGCTGGGACTCCCGCTCTGCAGGACGGACGAGGAGCGGGCCGGGTTCGAGCTCATGAGGAGCTACATGACACGGGACCGGAAGCTGCGCGCCAGGATCTACCCGGCGTTCGGGCTCCCGCTAGCGGTCTACGTCTACGGGCTCATCACCGGCGGCCTCCACGACCCGTTCGTCCCGCAGGAGATCTCCGGGGGGTTCCCGGCGCACCAGCTCCTCGGATTCTACAGCGTGTTCATCACGCTCTTCTTCGCCACGGCCATCGCGCAGTCCGATCAGTGGGAGGCGAGCTGGATCTTCTACTCGACACCGGTTCGGTCCAGGGCAGGCATCGTCACCGGCGCCAGAAAGCTCATCATCTGGCGCTACCTTCTCCCGTTCTTCGCGTTCCTGTTCGTCCTCCTGGCGTTCGCGATGCCGCCCGCGAAGGCGGCGATGTACGTCCTCCTGAACCTGCTCCTCGCCCTGACGGCGTTCGCGCTCCTCTCGCTGACCTCGCCGCATCTGCCACTCTCACAGTCCCTCGAGAAGGCGAAGCAGGCCAGGCAGATCGGCCTCATCATGCTCCTGGGGATGTCGATGGCCGCGCTCACGGCCATCCTCGAGCTCATGAAGCAGGTCCCGAGAGCCGGGTTCGCGGTCTATCCGGCGCTCCTGCTGCTGGCCGTGGGGGCGGAACTCCTGTTGAGGCGCCGGCTCGAGCGGCGGCTCGCCCGCGAGGAGTTCCCGGGTTAGGTTGAAAAGACCCTTGCGGGCCCGCGCGTTGTCGGATACGATGCGCAACGGCTCGGAGGTTTTGGCATCAGATGAAGAGAAGCTCGGGCGGCACCGAGGATTCGACAGCACAGAAACAGGAGATTCCAATGGCAGACGGAGCGATCAAGAGCAACATGCCGATCAGCGACGTGGTGAGGAAGCACCCGGAGACCATCCCCGTCTTCATGAAGCACGGACTGCACTGCATCGGCTGCGCCGTCGCGGCGTTCGAGTCGATCGCCGAAGGTGCAGCGGCACACGGCATCGAGGTCGATGCCCTCATGAACGACCTGAACGAGGCCGCGGCCGCCGAGCAGGCGCCGGGGGCCCAGGCCTAGACGTACCGTATTCGGAAGCACCAAGCGGATTCCTGTTGCGAATCACACCGGGGTGACAGGAGAAGGAGGAGAGTCCATGACGGTGAAGGACCTGACCGGTTGGCTGGACATCCAGGAGGGGTGGGATTACCAGCTGGACGACAAGGGCGTTCTCATCAGGAACGAACGGCTGCAGACGCTCACGCACGCGAGCTTCGATGCCATCGACAGGAACGAGCTCGAGACTGTCACCGCGGCATGCGCGCAGGGCAAGGACATCGACCAGATCACCCGCGTGACGGGGTACTTCTCCCGCGTCAGCGGCTGGAACAAGGGCAAGGCCGGAGAGCTCCGGGACAGGTTCAAGAGCCAGGTCTAGCTCCGAAGCAGCACGAATCACGGGCGCCCGGCGGGAAGCTCTCGCCGGGCGTCTCTGCGGATGTCCCCGATGGAAGGGAGCGAGGACCGATGCCGGACTTCTGCACGAACCGCGACGCGAATCTCGAGGGCTGCACCTGCACGTACGACCCGTGCTCCCGCAAGGGTCTCTGCTGCGAGTGCGTGCGCTACCACCGCAGAGTGGGCGAGATTCCCGGGTGTTTCTTCAGCGAGGGGGCCGAGCGGACGTTCGACCGGTCGATTGCGAAGTTCGTCGCGTCCCGGTCCTGAGACGCCGATCGAGCCGCGCGTCGGGAGTACGGGTCCGCAGACCAATGGGGGAGAGGCCATGCCTCCCAGGATCGAGCACTACTCGTTCGGGAAGATGAAGATCGACGGAGAGACGTACAGGGTGGACGTCATCGTGCTGCCCGAGCGCGTCATTCCCGACTGGTGGAGGAGGTCGGGCCACAGCCTCGCCATGGACGACCTCCGCGACGTGATCGCGAGGAGGCCGAGGGTGCTGGTCGTCGGCACGGGAGACTCCGGTGCCGTGGAGATCCCGGAGGAGACCCGTCTGGCACTCGAGGGGGCCGGGATCGAGCTCATCGCGGAGCCGACCGGGAAGGCCGTCGAGACCTACAACCGACTCGCGCCCTCTGGGGACGTCGCGGCAGGGTTCCATCTGACCTGCTGAACCGCCGTTCGTGACCGAATAGTCCCGAAATAGCGGGCCCATTGGTCGTTTCTCTTCCTTGACGCATAATCAAGCACTGTGGTATAATGTAAGGTAGAGGTGTGGAAGCTCTCGTCTTCTGGGGACAAGGGACGAGGTGACCCCACGTCTATACGTCCGTGCGAAGTACGCAAGGAGGACGGGTTGCCAGGACGTCGACCTGGTCCTCCAGAGTCGAGAGGAGGTACTGCGGGTCCTGCTGGACACCCGGTCATCAGCCCGGTCGTCGGCACGACGGACCGACCGTCGTCGGCAACGTGTGAGCGCAGCAGCGCGATTGGACTGATCGGGTTTCGGGTGGACGAGAAGAACAGTTGCTAACGTTGAGCACTCGTATCTGGAGGAAATGATGAAGAAGCTGCTTCTCATTCTGTTGGTTGGTCTCTTCGTGGTTCCGGCCGCGAACGCTGCAATCGTGACGTACGGCTGGGAAGACGGCGGTACCATCCTCACCTCGTACGGCGACATCATCGCCACGAATGTTGGCGCGCCCGACCCGGTCCACGGTGGCGAGCGTTCGCTCTACCTGCTCGACCAGGCAGCGAGCGGCACGCCTGAAGTCTTCGTCGCCTGGGTCGTCGGCCTCACCGACGGCGACGAAGTCACCGCCAACATCTGGCGCTACGACACGACCCCCAGCGCGTCCCCGTCCTGCAGGATCTGGGGTGGGTACACGAGCGTGGGCGGCACGATCGACGACTACGCCGGCAGTGCCGGTGGCAACAGCGACTACGGCCCCGGCACCGGCTGGGACCAGACAAGCTACACGTGGACATTCGACTCGGACGAGGGAGCCCGCGACGGTCTCACCATCAAGGTCAGAACGTACTCGAACCTCGGCGACTTCGTCTGGGTCGACGACCTTGAGGTGATCTACCCCGACGGCACGACTGCGCACATCCCGCAGGGTGCGTCGCCGGTCGAGGAGAGCACGTGGGGCGGCATCAAGGCCCTGTACCGGTAGTCCAAGGAATCCCGCGCCCTCCGGTGGCGCGAGGAGATTCCCAAGTTGAACAGGAGGCCCCGCCTTCCGAGGTGGGGCCTCTCTGCGTCCCGGAACGACGCGGGGGAGAGGCGCCCGGGGACCATGCGCGACGAATTGAGGCGCTTCTGCGGTGCCACGCGGGGGAGACCGCTCGGTTCAGGGGTTTCCTTTCCTCTTGACACTCCAGAGAGCGGGGAGTACAGTGGAATAGTGACTCTTGATAAGTTATAGAAACAGCGCACGTCGCGTGCGCACTACTGAGGAGGGAGGAATGAGGACGCATCTTGCTATCGCACTGGCAGTTCTCCTGGTCTCCGCTCCGGCGTTCGCCCTGACCAGCACGTACGGGTGGGAGGACGGCGGCACGACCCTGGGCCAGTACGGCGACATCACCGCGACGAACGTCGGTGATCAGGTCCACACTGGCGACCGGTCGCTCTACCTGCTGGACCAGGACGTGGGCGGAACGCCTCAGGCCTTCGTGGCCTGGGTAATCGGGCTGACCGACGGCGACGAGGTCACGGCCTGCTTCTGGCGTTACGACACGACGCCGGGCGCGTCCCCTTCGTGCAGGATCTGGGGATCGTACACGAGCGTCGGAGGCACGATCGACGACTACGCCGGGAGCGCCGGCGGCAACAGCGACTACGGCCCCGGCACCGGCTGGGACGAGGTCTGCCACACCTGGACGTTCGACTCGGACACCGGGGCACGTGACGGGCTCGTCATCCAGGTGAGGACCTACTCGAACCCGGGCGACTTCGTCTGGATCGACGACCTCACTGTCACGGCGCCCGACGGCACCGAGATCCGGCTGCCGTCTGTGACGCCTGTCGACGTGACGACGTGGTCCGCGATCAAGGGTCTCTACGGCAGCAGGTAGTCGATCGCTCCGGAAGAACAGAACGCACAGACGATCTGTGCGCGCACGATTGAGGGAGGCTCCGTCGCGCCAGAGGCGGAGCCTCTTCTTCGGTTGCCTCACGCGGCGATCCCGGAGGAGAAGCCCCCCGAAGGAGCAGTCACCAGATGTACAAGACGATCGCGTTTCTGCTCGCCGTCCTCGCCGTTCCGGGAGTCACGGCAGCCTCGTCCTCCGCGCGCATCGCGGTCCTGTCCGGGGAGTTGTCCTCCGAGATGATGCCGTCCCGCTCGAGACGGGACACCGTGCTGAAGTGGATCGACCCGTATGGCTGAACAACTCCGACCCCGCTGGCTGGTCAGCCGGGCGCCGAGGTTGCCGTCTACTTCCAGGCCCCGCCGTGGGCGCACTACCTGACGGAGATTCACGTCTACATCCTGAACGACCAGGTCGAGCACCCCGACGACCCCCAGCTCCCCAAGACGCTTCCGTTCACGCTGTGCGTCTAGCGGCCGACGCCGTACATGCTCCCCGGCGTGCGGGAGATCGAGATCACCGTAGGCGCAGGCTACGCGGAAGACCAATGGCTGTGGTGCGAGCTCCCGGAGCCCGTCTACATCTCAGACTACCCGCACTTCCCGGACAAGCAGTTCTTCGCAGGATTCGAGTGGCTTCACCCTGTGAACCCGGTGCCCGGGCTCGAAGACGACCTTCCGCTCAACGGCACGACGTTCATGCACGCGCCGGACGGACCGGCCGTTCTCGGCGACACGGTCGAGCGACAGTCGGTCGGCCACAGGCCCGACGGCTGGGCACCACTTGCTCTCGACCTCTATCTCGAGGTCGTCGTCTCGGACGAGCCCACCGCGGTTCACCATGCCACCTGGGGCTTCATCAAGGCGCTCTTTCGGTAAGAGACCGGGCGCAGATCGTGCGAGCGCCCGGCTCGTCGGCTCCGTTGACACCACCCTCAGACCGTGCTAGATTCGGTTCGAATGAGACCCGCCGGGGGAGGGGTACCGTCGCCCCCGGCTCTTTCGGGACCCTGATAACACCCGATCCACAGGAACCATCGGAGGAGACCGTTGGGCAAGAGGAAGCGCATCACCAAGAAAGGGCTCAAGCACGACGCCCTGCTCGAGACCGCAGCGAAAGGCTCCAAGTTCGTCGAGCACCACCTCAGCACGGTCGTGATCGGCGTCATCGCCGCGCTCGCCGTCGTCGCCGGCGTGACCCTGTTCCTCCGCTCCCGCGGAGCGAACGATCTCGCTGCCAGCGCCGCTCTTGCCACGGCCACACAGACTCTGAACTCCGGACTTACCACGCAAGCCGCCCAGGAGTTCGAAGCCCTCATCGCTGAGTTCGGCGGTACCAGGAGCGCAGGAGCCGCCACGTGCTACCTCGGCACCGTCTACTTCCACGAGGGCCGCGTCGACGAGGCGCGCGATCTCTTCGACGGCTACCTCGACCGCTACGGCTCGGAAGGCAGCCTCGGTATCGTCGCCCTCGAGGGGAAGGCCGCCGTCCTCGAGCAGCAGCGCGACTTCCTCGCCGCCGCCGCGATCCACGAGGCTCTCGCCGAGCGGTCCGCCGACGTCGAACCCTCCGCAGTCCGGTATCTCCTGGCCGCGCTCAGGAACTATCGGTCCGCCGGAGACTGGCCCGCCGTGCAGGACGCCGCCGCCCGCATGCTCGAGGCATATCCCGACAGTCCGCGCGCACCCGAAGCGCGCGTGCTCCTCGCGGAAGCCCAGGTACATCCCGGGACGTAGCCATCCGCACACCGCGCGCCGGTGCCCGCCGGGGGAGACTCCGGAGCGCACCAGCGTGCGTCTCGCACACGCGATCCCCACGGACCCGAACGGCCGACGCGCCGCCGCGATCCTGAGGAGCGGGGTCCTCTTCAATCTCCTCTCTATATGTCGCATAATACATATTATGTAAACTAAGCGAGCGTGGAAGGCGCGGCGGGCCGCCAGCGGACCTGCGCCGAGGAGATGACGCGGCCTGCAGTGCGCCGGCATCGGACCGGAAGGAGACGCATGACATGCGGAACCGTGCATTGAGAAGGACGCTGGTCGTCGTGGGGATCGCGGCGGCCATCACAGGAGTCTACTTCCTTGGCTACCGTGACGGCGACGTCGGTGAGTCGCCGCTGGCGGGGCTCGTGCCTGCGGCCTGGGCGCAGGGGGCAGACGTGGAGGTCTCCCCCGTCAAGGCTCGGGCGCGCGACTACTACGCGCCGGCGAGCGAGGATCTGGCGCCGGACGAGATGCGGATCGTGGCGCTCGGAACCGGGATGCCTACTCACCGCCCGTTCCAGGCTGCAGCCTGTTTCCTGGTCGAGCTCGGGAATGGCGATAAGTTCCTATTCGACATCGGCTCGGGGTCCGCCGAGCGGATAGCCGCGATGCAGATTCCGTACGACTACCTCGACAAGATCTTCATCGGCCATCTTCACGGAGACCACTTCGGCGATCTCGGTGCGCTCTACGTGGGCGGCATGATCAGCGGGCGTCACCTCCCGCTGCGGATCTGGGGACCCAGCGGACAGGTGCCCGAACTCGGGACGAAGTACGCGGTCGAGAAGATGAAGGAGATGTACACCTGGGACATCGCAGGGCGCGTCGGGATCACCGACACCCGCGGGTTCGGACTCGAGGTGCACGAGTTCGACTACAAAGGCGTGAACCAGGTCGTCTATGAGGAGAACGGGGTGACGATCAGGTCGTTCCCCGCCATTCACGCGATCGACGGCCCCGTCAGCTTCGCCCTCGAGTGGAACGGCCTCAAATTTGTCTACTCGAGCGACACCTACCCGAACGTCTGGTTCGAGGAGTACGCGCGGGACGCCGACATCGTCATCCACGAGTGCTTCGTCGCGGTGCCCGACCTCGTGAAGAAGATGGGGTTTTCCCCCGAGGCAGCGCTCATGGTGGGCACGCAGATCCACACGCCGCCGGAGGCTTTCGGGAAGATGATGAGCACCATCAAGCCGCGCCACGCAATCGCGTACCACTTCTTCAAG
>JALGVN010000096.1 GCA_025774645.1 bacterium | reverse complement strand
CGTAAGGGGAAGTTCGGACGGGCCGTCGCGGAGTTCCAGCGCGTCGTGGCGCTCGAGGGCGAGACGCCGGAGACGTGCTACCAACTGGGTCTCGCGCTCGCCGCGCAGGACAGGCTCGACGACGCGGAGACGTACCTCCGGAAGGCCGCCGCGGCCGAGCCGGACGACCCGAAGATCCACTACCAGATCGGGGTCCTGATGGACCGAATGGGACGCAGCGTCGACGCCGTCGACGCGTACCGCCGCGCGGACGAGCTGCACGGACGTCCCTAGAATCGGACGCCCCAGAGGTCGCGAGGCCGCTGCCTGAGGATCCCGTCTCGCTCTCCACCCCACGGACATCCATGGACGATACGAAGCTCACACGTCTCCCGATCCTCGCCGCGTGCGCGGCGGCGCTCTGTCTCGCGGCTCTCCTCGCGGACGACGCCGGGGCTGCGGGCGAACCGACCACCTCCGCGACGCGCGCGGACGACGCGACGGGGCGCGAGTGGACGAACCCCAGGACGCCGCAGGACGTTCCGGTCGGTCACTGGTCGTATCCGCTCCTCGCGAGGCTCGCGGCTCGCGGCGTGGTCGACATCGACCTTGCGACGCTGCCCGTCTCGCGCGCGGCGGTGGCGCAGGCGCTCGTCGACGCGCTCGGGGGCGCGAAGATGCGCGCGTCCACGACCGGCGGGATGAGCGAGCGGGAGGTCTGGACGTTCAAACGCCTCGTCGCCGAGTTCCTTCAGGGCAAGGTCGACGTGCCGGCGCTCTTCACCGAGAACGACGACGCGATGGTCGGGCTCGGGTTCCAGGTCATGAGCCGGCTCCGGTACGGCCCCGAGGCCGAGGTCCTCGACCTCCGGCCGGGTACGATTCCGAGCGGGCCGACGGAGGCGCGGGACGGGGACGGCGACGACCACGAGGATGACGACGAGGCGCTCGACGTGGCCGTCGAGCTCCGGTACGACCTCTGGGGCGGCGTGCGCGATCTCGTCGGGTTCTACTCGGACGCGTGGTTCCTCTTCGGCGGACAGGAAGGCGGGAGGGTGGTCCGCCTCACGCCGAGGGTCCGGACGTGGCGCGGCGTCGCCGCGAGCGTCGAGCGGGCGTACTTCATCCTCGAGCAACCGTGGTTCGCGGTGGCCGCCGGACGGCGCGACCCCGCGTGGGGACGCGCGCGGTGGGGCAGGCTCGCGATCTCCGGTGGCGCGCCCACGTTCGACCAGGTCGACGGGCGGTTCCGCGTCGGCGCGTTCTCGTTTCACGCGCTCCACTCGTTCGTCGAGTACGAAGTGCTCGAGCACGACGAGGTTCCGGAGTGGGAGCAGATGTACCTCGCCGGCCATCGGCTCTCCGTCGACGGCGCGTGGGGGAGCGTGGGCTTCTCTGAGACCGTGATCTACTCCGGGACCTCGCCGGACCCTGTCTACGTGATCCCGATCTTCCCCTACTACCTCATGCAGCACAACGAGCGCGAGAACGACAACATCCTGTGGTCGCTCGACTTCCTCTACCGCCCCGTGCGCGGGCTCGACCTCTACGGGGAGCTCCTCATCGACGACCTCCAGTACGACCGGAACACCGACCACCCCGACAAGTACGGCATCACGCTCGGCACGACGTACTTCGCCGACGTGGCGGGCAGGGACTACACGCTCACCGCGGAGTACACCAACGTCCGCAAGTACACCTACACCGCCACCCGTCTCGGGTACCGGTTCGAGCACGCCGGAATGCCGATCGGGTTCGCGCTCGGTCCCGACGCCGACCTCCTGACGCTCGAGGGCGTCTGGCACGCGACGCACGAGTGGTCGGTCGGACTCGCGTACCGCCACTCACGCAAGGGCGAGGGGCGGATCACCGATCGGTTCGTTGCGGGGATGGACCCCGCGCCTTCGTTCCCGTCGGGCGTCGTGTGGACGACCGACCGCCTGTCGGTCGAGGCCGGGTACGAAGATCTCCGCGGCGTCTTCGCGGGGTTCGGGATCGCCTGGCAGGGTGTCGACAACCGCGAGAACGTGCTCGGCGAGGATCGCGATGGCTGGGAGCTCTGGGCAGGGGTCCAGGTCCGCATCTGAGACGGCGCCGGCTGATGCCGCGACGGCTGGGACGGCGCGCGTCGGCCCGGCGATCGTCTCGCTCGTCCGGCCGCTGAACGGCTCGATCGCCGCGGCGGCCGTGCTCGTGGGCGCCTTCGTGGCGCAACGCCCGACCGCCTGGGTGCCGGCGGCTCTCGGCGCGCTCGCTGCGTTCTGCGCTGCCGCAGGCGCCAACGCGCTGAACGACTTCTTCGACCGCGAGACCGACCGCGTGAACCGACCGGGAAGGCCGGTGCCCGCGGGA
This sequence comes from bacterium, assembly GCA_025774645.1. Lineage (GTDB taxonomy): Bacteria > Joyebacterota > Joyebacteria > Joyebacterales > Joyebacteraceae > JALGVN01. The sequence goes on along the minus strand of JALGVN010000096.1, from coordinate 6,045 downwards.
CGGATCGCCCCGTCGACCGCCCGCGCCGTCGGCATCGCGGGGTACGCTGCGGCGCTCGCGTTCGCGGCGGCGCTGGCTTGGCGGGGTGGCGCCGGGGTGCATGTCTTCGGGCTCGTGGTCGCGTGGGTCGTCCTGACTGTGCTCTACTCGGTCGCGCTCGAGGGCGTCGCGATCGTCGGGAACGTGGTCGTGGCAGCGGTCGCCTCGTCGCCCCTCCTCATGGGGGGCATGACGCAGGGGAACACGACGGCCGTGATTCTCCCGTTCTGGCTCGCGTTCCTGATCCACCTCGTCCGCGAGATCGTCAAGGACGGGGAGGATCTCGAGGGCGACCGGGCGACGGGACTCCGGACGTTCGCGGTCGCGGCCGGCCCCCACGCCTCGCTCGCGGCCGCCAGGCTCGTCGCGATCCTGGCGATGGCTCTCGCGATCGTGCCGTACGCCCGGGGGATCTTCGGACCGGGGTATCTCGCCGTCATCGTGCTCGTCGAAGGTATCCTCGCGTGGCGGTTCGTGCTGTCGCGGCCCGAGCCGGTGCGCGAGTCGTTCGCCGGGCTCTCCCGCGCGCTCAAGGTCGTGATGGTGCTCGGTCTCGCGGCGTTCGTCGCGGGCGTTCTGTGAACGAAGCTGTTCCTGTGGAAGACACGGGGAGTTCACCTTCATGACGATCCTCCAGGCGATTCTGCTCGGCGTGCTCCAGGGGCTCACCGAGTTCCTGCCGGTCTCGAGCTCGGGCCACCTCGCACTCGCTGAGTCGTTCTTCGGCGTCGAGAGTCCGGGCGTCACGTTCGAAGTGTTCGTCCACTTCGGGACGGCGCTCGCGGTGATCATGTTCTTCCGGAAGCGCGTGGTTGGGGTCGTCGCGTCGCTCGTGAGGTGGGCCTTCCGGCGTCCGCACGACGCGGACGACGCCCGGCTCGGGTTCCACCTTCTCCTCGGCACGATCCCCGCGGGCGTGGTGGGGTTCCTTCTCGAGGATCGCGTGGAGGCCGCGTTCGGGAGCCCGGCGCTCGTCTCTGTCCTCCTGATCGCAACGGGCTTCATCCTGATGGCGACGCGGAGGTTCCCGGACGGAGCGAAGACCGCGACGACCAGGAAGGACGCGATCCTGATCGGCTGCGCGCAGGCGCTCGCCATCCTGCCCGGGATCTCCCGGTCGGGATCGACCATCGCCGCCGGCCTCGGGCTGGGCCTCGAACGGCGGGCCGCCGCCGAGTTCGCGTTCCTCCTCTCGATACCGGTCATCCTGGGCGCCACGGCCGCGAGCCTCGGGGACGCCCTGGACGTCGGAGCGGCGCACGGGGCGGCCATCGCCGCGGGGACCGCCGCGGCGTTCCTCTCCGCCATTCCGGCCATCATCGTCCTCCTCCGGGTCGTCGCGGCCGGGAAGTTCTCCCGATTCGCCTGGTACTGCTGGGGCGTCGGGATCATTGGACTGATCCTCAGTTTTGTGAGAAGCTAACTGGTTACTTCCGAAAGGGGGAGAGTCCATGAGAAGGTGTCTGTTCGTCATCCTGCCGATTCTGGTCGCCGTCTCGGCCGCCGCACAGGAGCCGCAGCCGGGGGTGGCGATCACGGTCTACAACACCGACCTCGCGCTCGTGAAGGACGTCCGGTCGATCGCGATCCCGGGCGGCGTGAGCGAGATTCCGTTCCGCGACGTCGCGGAACGGATCGATCCGACGAGCGTGCACTTCAAGGTGCTCGACGGAGACGAGGCGTCGGTCTGGGAGCAGAACTACCGCTTCGATCTCGCGAGCGCGTCGAAGATCCTCGAGCGCTACCTCGAGAAGGAGATCGACGTCGTCACGGAGGACGCCGACCTGTTCAGCGGGAGGCTCGTGAGCGTCGACGGCTCGGCGATCGTGCTCGATCAGGGGAGGGGCACGGGTCCGGTCGCGGTGATCAATCGCGAGAAGGTGACGTACATCAGGTTCCCGATGCTCCCCGAGGGACTCATCTCGAAGCCGACCCTCGTGTGGAAGATCGGCGCCAACAAGGGAGGCGACCGGCTGGTCGAGGTCACCTACATGACCTCGAGCATCAACTGGCACGCCGAGTACGTCGGGGTCGTCAACGAGGACGACACGGAGATCGATCTCGCCGCGTGGGTGTCGATCGACAACCGCTCGGGCGCGACCTACAAGGACGCGAGGCTCGACCTCGTGGCCGGCGACGTGAACCGCGCGCGCGAACCCGTGCAAATGGCGCGGGGAATGAAGGCCGACATGGCTTTCGAGATGATGGCCGAGGCCCCCACGTTCGCCGAGGAGCAGCTCTTCGAGTATTACCTCTACAAGCTCGACGTCCCCGCGACCGTCGCGGATCGCGAGATCAAGCAGCTCTCGTTCTTCCCGAGCACGCACGTGACGGTGGAGAAGGTGCTCGAGTTCGACCCGTACCGCGGCAGCGACGTCCGGGTCCTCCTCGAGTTCGTGAACTCCGAGGAAGCGGGGCTCGGTCGGGCGCTCCCGGCGGGCAAGGTCCGGATGTACAAGGAGGACTCGATCGGCGACCTCCAGTTCATCGGCGAGGACAGGATCGACCACACGCCGAAGGACGAGGACGTCGCGCTCTACCTCGGGAACGCGTTCGACGTGAAGGCCGAGAGAACGGTCCTGGCCTCGCGGAAGATCACGAACCGCGTCCACGAGGAGGACTACGAGATCAGCGTCCGGAACCACAAGGAAGAGGACATCGTCGTCAGGGTCGTCGAGCACCCGCACGGGTTCTGGACCGTCACACAGACGACGCTCGAGTTCGAGAAGGTCGAGGCGCACAGGATCGAGTTTCAGGTCCCCGTCGAGGCCGACGGTGAGACGATCGTCAAGTTCACCGTTCGTTACGAGTACTAGGGACAGGTTCCAGGCGCGGCGGCGCGCGGCCGTGGCCGGGAGGCAGCCATGGAGTCCGTGGGCGAACTCCTCAGAACGACACGCGAGGCCCAGGGCCGGACGGTCGACGACGTGGTGAAGGCCACGCGGATGAGCCGGGCGATCGTCGAGTCGCTGGAGGACGACCGGTTCAGCGTGCTTCCTGCGCCCGTCTACGTCAAGGGACACCTCCGCACGTACGCGCGCTTCCTCGGTCTCGACGAGGAAAGCGCCGTCCAGATGTACCTCCGGTTCACGCAGCAGCAGGAGTCGGACGAGCTGGACGAGTGGGACGCCGTCGAGGTGGAGATCCACGATCGGCGGAAGAGCTTCGAGCGGCGCTGGGCGCTCATCGCGGCCGGCGTCGTGGCCGCGATCGTGGTGATCGTCCTCGTCGTGAAGTGGGTGTCGCAGTCCCCTCCGCCCGTCGAGTACGACCCCGTCACGGCCGGGCAGGAGGATCCCGGGAGCTCCGGGAACCCCGGGAACACTGCCGGTTCGGGGGACGGGGGAGGTCAGGAACAGGTCGTCGAGGCCCCGATCGTCGTGGAGGGACAGAACGAGGCGGCTCCCGAAGACACGATGATCGTCTGGAACAAGCTCGAGCTGATGGCGATCGCGCGGGAGCGCACGTGGGTGAAGGTCGCGGTCGACGGCGAGGTCGTCACCGACATCACGATGCTGGCAGGCGAGCGGCGCCTCTGGGAGGCCGAGGAGGACTTCACGCTCGACGTCGGGAACGGCGGTGGGCTCGACCTCTTCCTGAACGGCGAGCTCCTCGGGACCGCCGGCACCGGCAGGCGGCTCGTCGAGGGCCTGGTGGTGACGGAAGACGGCATCCAGGAGTAGACCCGAATCAGGTACAGGCGGGGGAGCGGTCGTGGCCCCGTGCAGAACACGGCGTCCCGCGGCCTGCCCCGGGACGCCTCGTTCGCAAGGCGCGGCGCGGACCGACGGCAGTCCGGAGTGGGTGACGAACGGAGCGGGTGACGAACGGAGCGGGTGAACGCGTGGAGAAGCTGTTCAAACTCGTGTCGGGATTCGAGCCCCAGGGCGATCAGGGGAACGCGATCAAGGAACTCGCCCAGGGGATCGAGCGCGGCAACCACCACCAGACCCTCCTCGGCGTGACCGGGTCCGGGAAGACCTTCACGATCGCGAACGTGATCGCGAAGTTCGACCGGCCCGCCCTCATCATATCGCACAACAAGACGCTCGCCGCGCAGCTGTTCGCGGAGTTCCGGTCGTTCTTCCCCGAGAACGCGGTCGAGTACTTCGTGAGCTACTACGATTACTACCAACCCGAAGCGTACGTTCCGGTCACCGACACCTACATCGAGAAGGACGCCGACATCAACGACGAGATCGACCGGCTGCGTCTCCGGGCGACGGCGTCGCTTCTCGAACGGCGCGACGTGGTCATCGTGGCGTCGGTCTCGTGCATCTACGGCCTGGGCTCGCCCGAGGTCTACCGCGAGCTCCTCCTCGCGCTCGAGGTCGGACAGCACCGCGACAGGGACGCGATGCTGCGGGAGCTGGTCGACATGCAGTACGACCGGAACGACGTCGAGTTCGAGAGAGGGACCTTCCGGGTCCGCGGGGACGTCATCGAGGTCCGGCCGTCGTACGAGGAGCGCGCGATCAGGATCGAGTTCTTCGGCGACGAGGTCGAGAAGATCTCGATCATCGACCTCGTGACGAGGAAGCCGGTCGAGGATCTCGAGAGGATCTCGATCTACCCGGCGAAGCACTGGGTGACGACACCGGAGAACGTCGAGTTCGCCATCAAGGCCATCGAGGCTGAGCTGGAGGGACAGCTCGCGAAGTTCAAGGCCGAGGGAAAGCTCCTCGAGGCGCAGCGGATCGAGCAGCGCACGCACTTCGACATCGAGATGATGCGCGAGATGGGGTACTGCTCGGGGATCGAGAACTACTCCCGCCACCTCTCCGGGCGCGCCCCGGGCGAGCGTCCGGCCGTCCTCCTGGACTACTTCCCGGAGGACTTCCTCCTGTTCATCGACGAGTCTCACGTTGCGGTGCCGCAGCTCCGCGGGATGTTCCGCGGCGACCGGTCGCGCAAGGAGACGCTCGTCAAGTACGGTTTCCGCCTTCCTTCGGCGCTCGACAACCGCCCTCTCGTCTTCGAGGAGTTCGAGGCGTTCATGCGCCAGGTCGTTTTCGTCTCGGCGACGCCGGCGGCGTACGAGCTCGAGAAAAGCGAGGGCGTGGTCGTCGAGCAGATCATCCGGCCGACAGGGCTCGTGGATCCGCAGATCGTCGTGAGGCCCGTCGAGGGACAGGTCGATGACCTCCTCGAGGAGATCCGCCGGCAGGTCGAGGGCGGCGGGCGCGTGCTCGTGACGACGCTCACGAAGCGGATGTCGGAGGACCTGACCGACTATCTCCACGGGTACGGGGTCCGTGTCAGGTATCTCCACTCGGACATCAACGCTCTCGAGCGCGTGGAGATCATCCGGGGTTTGAGGCTCGGCGAGTTCGACGTCCTCGTCGGTATCAACCTCCTCAGGGAGGGACTCGACCTCCCCGAGGTCTCGCTCGTGGCCGTGCTCGACGCCGACAAGGAGGGCTTCCTCCGGTCCGACACCTCGCTCATTCAGACGTCCGGGCGCGCCGCGCGGAACCTCGGCGGGAGGGTCATCTTCTACGCCGACAAGGTGACCGGGTCGATGAAGCGCGCGCTCGCGGAGATGTCGCGCCGGCGGAACCTCCAGATCGCCTACAACGAGAAGCACGGGATCGAGCCCCGGAGCATCGTCAAGTCGGTCGACGAGATCATGCGGGCGACCGCGGTCGCCGACGCGAGGACGGAGTACGAACACGACGCCGAGATGCTGGAACTCGACCCTGCGCTCGACCGCGAGCAGATGATCGCGATACTCGAGGAGCAGATGATCGGCGCGGCCTCCAGGCTCGAGTTCGAGAAGGCGGCGTCGCTCCGGGACAGGATCGACGAGCTCAGGATGGCCGGCGAGCTCGACGGGGAGAAGGCGAAGGGCGGCGGGCGGGGCGCGGCGCAGCGCGCGGACGGCCGCCCGCAGAAGCAGCCGCGATCCAGGCGCGGACGCGGCGCGCCGAACCCGAAGCGGGAGCACGACGGGATCCTGCACGGGTCCGACAGCCCTGACAGGAAGCGGGGGAAGAAGCGATGACG
>JALGVN010000095.1 GCA_025774645.1 bacterium | reverse complement strand
TCGCCTTCCCGGTTCTGATCTTGGCGAACTCCCGCTTCACTGACTCGACTGCCTTCGCCATTCTCTCTTCGGCATCACGGAAGAGCTCGTCCATCACTACCCTCCCTTGACACAGGTTCCAATAGACTCGCCCCGCGCCGCCCGTGCAATGTTGCCGGGACCGGCGAGAGCGAAAACGACGATTGGGAGGCCCTGTTCGCGGGCCAGCGACATTGCCGTGAGGTCCATCACGCCGAGCCTCTTCTCGATGGCCTCGAGATAGGTCAGCTCGTCGTAGCGCTTGGCTTCGGGGTGTTTCAACGGATCGGCGTCGTAGACGCCGTCGACCTTGGTGGCTTTGAGAAGCGCGTCCGCGCCGAGTTCGGCCGCGCGAAGAGCCGCCGCGGTGTCGGTGCTGAAGAACGGGTTCCCGGTGCCTCCCGCGAAGATGACGACCTTCCCGCCGACCAGATACCGGTCGGCGCGTTCGTGGTCGTACAGCTCGGCGGCGCGGCCCGTCGGTATGGCGCTCATCACGATCGCGTCCTGGCCGGCTTCCCTGAGCGCGCTGCGAAGAGCCAGACCGTTCAGGACGGTCGCGAGCATCCCCATGAAGTCGGCGGTGAGCCTCTCGCTCCCTCCCGGCGCCACGGTCACGCCGCGGAGGATGTTGCCGCCGCCCACGACGACGCCGACCTCGGTTCCGGTGTCGACGGCCGCCTTGATCTCGTCCGCGAGGCGGCGCGCCGCCTCGCGTGAGATCGGCGCACCTCCGTCGCCCGAGAGCGCTTCGCCGCTCACCTTCAGGACGACACGTCTACGCGCAGCAGCCATCAGAGGCGGGCTTCTCCTCGACCGGGATCGTATCGCCGAGCTTCATTCTCGCGAAGCGTCGGACGCGGATGTTCTCCCCCAAGCTCGCGATCGTCTGCTTGACCAGGTCCTCGACGGTGATGTCGGTGTCCTTGACGAACGGCTGCTCGAGCAGGCAGACCTCGGAGTAGTACTTCTCGATGCGGCCGTCGACGATCTTGTCCATGATCTTCTCGGGCTTCCCCGACGCGACAGCCTGCTCGCGGTAGATCACCTTCTCCCTCTCGAGCACGTCTGCGTCCAGGTCCTCCCGGCTTACGACGAGCGGGTTCTGGGCCGCGATGTGCATCGCGACGTCCCTCGCGAACGTCTGGAACTGGTCGGTGCGCGCGACGAAGTCGGTCTCGCAGTTGATCTCGACGAGGACGGCCAGCTTCGCTCCGGCGTGAACGTACGACGCGATGAGCCCTTCGCCCGTCGCTCGGTCGGCCCTCTTCGCCGCCTTCAGGACACCCGACTTCCTGAGGTAGTCGACCGCCTCCTCAAGGTCGCCGCTCGTCTCGGCGAGGGCGGCCTTGCAGTCCATAATGCCGGCGCCGGTCTTCCCCCTCAGCTCCTTGACCTGTGCTGCACTGATCTCCATGTGTTTCTCCATGCCCTCTGTCTGTCGGATTCGGTTCGGTGTGAACGGGGCCGTGGCTCTGCGTCGGTCAGGCTTCCACCGACTCCGGCGCGGCGGCCTCAGGTGCGGCCGTCGCTTCCGGTTCGACGGCGTCGCGCCCCTCGAGCTCGCGCGCCTTGGCGTCCAGCACGGCGTCCGCCGCGAATGAGGCGAAGAGCCGGATCGACCGGAGCGCGTCGTCGTTGCCGGGAACCGGGAACTGCACGAGCTCCGGATCGGAGTTCGTGTCGCAGATGCCGACGATCGGGATGCCGAGCTTGTTCGCCTCGCTGAGCGCAATCTTCTCCTTGCGCGTGTCGACGATGAAGACGAGCCCGGGCTTCCGATCCATCGTACGGATGCCGTCGAGGACACGGAGAAGCTTCGCCTTCTGCCTCTCGTGTTGGAGGACCTCCTTCTTGGCAAGGAGGTCGTACGTCCCGTCCTCCGCCATGTGCTCGATATCCTCAAGCCGCTTCACGCTCTGGCGGATGGTCCTCAGATTGGTGAGGGTCCCTCCGAGCCACCGCTGCGTCACGAAACTCATGCCGCAGCGGGTCGCCTCTTCTCTGACGATCGACTGGCCCTGCCGCTTCGTGCACACGAAGAGGACCTTCTCACCACGCTTGACGGTCTCGGTGATCGCCTCGCTGGCCCTCTTCATGCAGACGAGCGTCTTGGCGAGATCGATGATGTGGATCCCGTTGCGCTTCATGAAGATGAAGGGCCGCATCTTGGGATTCCATCGATGAGTCTGGTGCCCGAAGTGGACACCTGCCTCGAGCAGCGCGTTAATGTCGGGGCTGGCCATCTTGGATCCTACCTCCTTCAAACGGTTGCGCCTCCGCGGTCTTCACCCCGGCGCCGGCCGCCGAACCCGAGAGGGTTCTCGACGGACCCCCGGCACCGATCCAACCGCGTGTGGATTTCCCGCGGCGACCGCGGCGGTTCCCGCGTCGCCCGGGATGGTGTGCTGCTACCTCTTCGAGAACTGGAACCTCTTCCGCGCGCCCTTCTGACCGTACTTCTTCCGCTCCTTCATGCGCGGGTCCCTGGTCATGAGGCCGACCTGCTTCAGCGGCTTCCTGTAGCTCTCGTCCACTTTGACGAGCGCGCGAGCGATCCCCAAACGCACGGCACCGGCCTGGCCGGTGATGCCCCCGCCCACGACGTTCGCGTGCACGTCGTACCTGTCGGAGGTCGAGGTAATCTCGAGAGGCTTGAGGATCATGTCGATCGTCGTCTCGCGAGGGAAGTAGGCGTCGATCGTCTTGCCGTTCACGGTCCGCTGACCGGTCCCCGGCACGAGCCTCACCCTCGCGATCGACTCCTTGCGCCTGCCGACTGCGTGAAAATCTGCTGCCATCCAGAACTCCTCTTCTTCTCATCACCCGCCGTCCCCGAGTCGGGGCGGCGGTTCGCTCAGACTTCGAACGGTTCCGGCCTCTGCGCCTGGTGCGGATGCTCGGGACCAGCGTAGACCCTGAGCTTCTTCAGCATCTTCCGGCCGAGCGGACCCTTGGGGAGCATCCCCCTGACGGCGCGCCTGACCACTTCCTGCGGCCTCGTCTCCATGAGCTTGCTCATCTTCACGTACCTCGCCCCGCCCGGGTGGCCGCTGTGGCTGAAGTAGGTCTTGGTCTCCAGCTTCTTCCCCGTGAGCGCGATCTTCGCCGCGTTCACGATGATGACGTGGTCTCCCGTGTCGAGGTGGGGCGAGTAGTTGACCTTCCCCTTGCCTCTCAGGAGCTGCGCCACCTGTGACGCGAGTCTCCCCAGGATCTTCCCGTCGGCGTCGATGAGATAGTGCTGCCTCTCGATCTCCGACGCCTTGGTGACGTGTGTCGACATCCTCTCCTCCGCTTTGCACGTGGCCGACCGCCTCGCGCCCCGCCGCACAACATCGCGACGAACCAAACCGTACCGGGCCCGGTGAGTGCGCCTCCCCGGCGCGACCCGCCTCACGGCCCGCAACTCGTGCGGTCAGAACTAGTTAGTTTAGCAATGAGCCCGTGGGCTGTCAAGGGCCGTCGTGACCCTTGCGCGCTCCGAGCGAGACGCGGTACGGGGGTCGGAAGATCCCGGCGTCTGTGATGATCGCGGTCACGAGAGAGGACGGAGTCACGTCGAAGGCGGGATTCCAGGCCCTCGCACCCTCCGGGGCCGTCCGGACCCCCTGAATCGTGGTCACTTCTTCGGGGTCCCTCTCCTCGATCGGGATCAGAGCCCCGCTCTCGAGACCGAGGTCGAGCGTCGAGTAGGGCGCGGCCACGTAGAACGGCACCCTGTGCTCCCGGGCGGCGAGCGCCAGGGGGAACGTCCCGATCTTGTTCGCGACGTCGCCGTTCCCCGCGATGCGGTCGGCGCCGACGATGACCATGTCGATCCACCCCTTCGCCATGGCGGAGGCGGCCGCGCTGTCGCAGATGACGGTGACGTCGATCCCGCGCTCCGCAAGCTCCCACGCCGTGAGCCGCGCGCCCTGGAGGAGCGGGCGCGTCTCGTCGGCGAAGACGCTCACGTTCTTCCCCTGTTCGACCGCCGCGTAGACGACGGCGAGAGCAGTACCGCGCTCGGCCGTCGCGAGCCCGCCCGCGTTGCAGTGCGTGAGCACGACGTCCCCGTCCTCGATGAGTGCCGCGCCGTTCTCGCCGATCCTCCGCGAGAGCTCGCGGTCCTCCTCGAAGATCTCGAGAGCTTCATCCACGAGCCGCGCCTTCGCCGCGTCGATCTGCGCCCGGGCATCGCCGCCGGCCCCCTCCCCGAGCGCGCGGGCGAGCAGGGCGAGCATCCTGTCGACGGCCCACACGAGGTTCACCGCCGTCGGACGGGTGGCCGCCAGAAGCTCCGCTGCCTCGCGCACGTCTCGCTCGAACTCCTCGCGGTCGGAGGCGCCGCTCTCGAGCGCCGCCAGCGCGATCCCCATCGCTCCCGCGACACCGATCGCCGGAGCGCCGCGGACCTCGAGACGCGCGATGCTCTCCGCTATCTCGCGGTAGTCGCTCGTCTCCTTCCGCACGAGCTCGCGCGGAAGTCTCGTCTGATCTATGAGCCTCACGCGGTCGCCGAGCCACTCGATCGTCATGAGGCGCGTCTTCGGGCTCATCGTGTCCCTCCGCTCGGGTCGGCCCGTTCATCGGATCTTCCTGCGGCCCCCGCCCGGAGACCCTCGAGCACGCGGCAGAGGCACGCGACGGGCAGGCCCACCACGTTGTAGAAGCACCCTTCGACGCGCTCGACGACCGCCGCGCCGCAGTCCTGGATCGCGTAGGCGCCGGCCTTGTCGAGAGGTTCGCCGCAGCCGACGTAGTCGACGATCTCCGCGTCGGTGAGCCGGCGGAAGAGCACGCGCGTCCGTTCGACGCCGGTCGCGGACGCGCCGTCGGAGCAGCGCACGACCGTGACGCCCGTCAGAACCTCGTGCCACCGGCCTCGAAGCGACTTGAGCATCCGCACGGCGTCGGCGGGATCCTCCGGCTTGCCGAGGAGCCGGTCGTCCAGGAGGACGATCGTGTCGGCGGCGATGAGGGTGCCCCGCTCGTGGCGCCCCGCGACGTCGAGAGCCTTCTCGAGCGAGAGCCTCGCCACGTGCTCCTCCGGAGTCTCGCCGTCGACGGCGAGCTCGTCGATCGACGGCCGGTCGATCACGAAGTCCACGTCCAGACCCTCGAGGATCCGCGCCCGCCTGGGCGATCTTGATCCGAGAACCACGGGGGTCTCGTCGATGAGGCCGGTCAGGAGCGTGCAGGCCACCGCTTCCCTCCGTCTGGTCAACCCGATCTCGGGCGGTTCCGGTCGTCCGAGTCCAGGAGTATCGTCACGGGTCCTTCGTTCCGGATCTCGACGAGCATCCGCGCCCCGAACTCCCCCGTCGCAACCGCTACCCCGGCTTCGCGAAGCAGCTCCGTCGTCCGGCCGTAGAGCGCCCGCCCCACGTCGGGCGGCGCGGCGCGCGTGAAGCTCGGACGCCTGCCCTTTCTCGTGTCGGCGAGAAGCGTGAACTGGGAGACGAGCAGGACCTCCCCGCCCACGTCGGCGAGAGAGAGGTTCATCCTGCCCTCGCCGTCCTCGAAGATCCGGAGCTCGACCATCTTCCGAACGAGCCAGCGTGCCTCTTCCTCGCCGTCGCCCTCGGCGACTCCGAGGAGGACGACGAGCCCGGTCGAGATCTCCCCGACCGTGCGTTCCTCGACGGTCACGCTCCCGCCGGACACTCTCTGCAGCAGGGCCCTCACGCGCTCCCCGTTCTCTTCCGATTCGCGGCCCGTCGCGCGGCCGCCCCGCGCCCGGCCCGGTTCCGCAGTCAGGAATCGCTCGCCGTACGCCTCCGCTCGACGCTCCGCACTCCCTTCAGGCGCCCGAGCGTCCGGATGAGCTTGCGCAGACGGTGCAGGTTCCCGACGGTCACCTTGAAATCCGCGACCACGAGTCCTTCCTCCGTCCGCATCGTGGCTCCGACGACGTCGACGTCCTCGTCCACGATGGCCCTCGACACGTCCGCGAGGAAGCTCGGGGTCCGCTCGCCACTCACGATGAGCTCCACCGGGAACGTCTGTCCTTCACCGACGTCCCACTCGACCGCCATCCTGTGCTCGTTGTCGACGGCCGGTCCGAACGTGTTCGGACAGTCGACGCGGTGAACCGAGATGCCGCGGCCCCTGGTGATGATCCCCACGATCTGGTCCCCGGGTACGGGCTGGCAGCACTTCGCGAACCTGAGCATGAGATCGCCCACGCCCTCGATGCGAACGCCGGTCTCGGGACGGCGCACCTTCCTCGTGATGCGCTCGACGATCCTCGCCCCGCGCGACGGCACAGGCCGGAGCCTCCGCGTGAACTCTGCGACGCCCACGTCGCCGCGGCCGAGGGCCGACGCGAGCTCGCGCGCCCCGTCCAGGCCGAAGCTCTGCGCCACGTCGTCGAGCGAGACGTTGCCCTTGCCGCCCGCGCGTTTCAGCTCGCGGTCGATGATGCGGCGGCCAAGCACCACGCTCTCGTCGTCCGCCTGCTGGCGCAGATGGTGACGAATCTTGCTGCGCGCCTTCGACGTCGCGACCATCGTGAGCCAGTCGCGGCTCGGGTGAGCGGAATCGGACGTGACGATCTCGACGGTGTCGCCGCTCCGGAGAACGTGTTTGAGAGACACGAGCCTCTCGTTCACGCGCGCCCCCGCGCAGTGACCTCCGACGTCCGTGTGGATCGCGTATGCGAAATCGATCGGTGTGGATCCCCGCGGCAGGCGCTTGAGATCCCCGCCCGGCGTGAAGACGAATATCTCGTCACGGTAGAGGTCGACCTTCAGAGACTCGAGGAACTCGTCCGCCTCGGTGACGTCGACGTGCCCCTCGAGAAGCTGGCGCACCCACGCCAGCCAGCTCCCGAGCTCCTCGTCGCCGGGCTTCCCCTCCTTGTACATCCAGTGGGCGGCGATGCCCATCTCCGCCTGCTCGTGCATCTCGCGGGTCCTGATCTGGATCTCGACCATCTGACCCCGAGGCCCGAAGACCGTCGTGTGGAGCGCCTGGTAGCCGTTGGTCTTCGGAGTGGCGATGTAGTCCTTGAACCGCTCGTGGACCGGCTTCAAGAGCGTGTGGATGATGCCGAGCGATCGGTAGCACCCGTCGAGCGTCGGCGTGATGATCCGGATCGCGAGCAGGTCGTAGATCTCCTCCAGACGCTTGTCGCGAGTGACCATCTTCCGGTGGATGCTCGAGTAGTGCTTGACGCGCCCCGCGATCTCCGCGGTGATGCTCTCGCTGTCGAGCTTCTCCCTGATCGGTCGGATGATCTCCTCGATGTACCTGTCGCGCGCCTGCCTCGTCTCATCGATCCTGGCGACGAGGCTCCTGTACGCTTCCGGCTCGAGCCAGCGGAAGGCCAGGTCCTCGAGCTCGCGCTGGACGAGCGCCATCCCGAACCTGCCCGCGAGCGGGGCGTAGATGTCCCTGGTCTCGAGGGAGATCCGCTGGATCTGCTCCTCGGTCAGATGCTCGATGGTCCGCATGTTGTGGAGGCGGTCGGCGAGCTTGATGAGGATGACGCGGACGTCCTTCACGACTGAGAGGAGCATCTTGCGGAAGTTCTCGGCCTGCTCCCTCTCGCGGCTCTCGAACTTGAGCCCCGTGATCTTGGTGACGCCGTTGACGAGCTCCGCGATCTCGTTGCCGAACTCGGCTGAGAGATCGGAGACGTCTATGTCGCCTTCCTCGATGGCGTCGTGCAGGAGCCCGGCGGCGACGGTCGCGGTGTCGAGCTGGAGGTTCGCCAGGATCGTGGCGGCCTCCTCGCTGTGCGTGATGAAGGGGTCACCCGACTTGCGAAGCTGCCCGTCGTGGACGCGCGCGGAGAAGTCGTACGCCCGTGCGATGAGCTCGGGCGCGAGCTTGGGATCGACTCGGAGCAGCTTCTGCGAGAACTCCCTGCCGGTCATTGCGAGAGGACTCCGTGTGCATGGTGCGGTTGGAGCCTCGGGAGAGACTCCGGAGGGCGGTGACCAGGAAGGAACGCGGGACGTGGCGGCCGGCGGTCCCCGGCTAGTAGCCCTCGGGGTGCACGTCCTTGAGTCTCAACTGGAGCTCCGTCCTGCCGTGCCAGGTGTTCTCCTCGAGGATGTACGCCGCTGCAATCATGCCGCCACTCGACCTGAGGTCTTCGAGCGCGTCGGCCATGCCGAACCCGATCGCGTCGAGTTCCTTCCCCCCCTGCGAGACCGTCATCTTCAGGTGGCCGTTCCCGACGATCTTCGCCGACATCAGCTTGAGGCCGCTGGTGCCGAAGACGGGCTCCGGGTTGCCGGCGCCGAACGGTCTCATCTGCTTCATGAGGTTCACGAGCTCGAAGCTGCACTCCTCCATGGTGATCTCCGCGTCGATCTCGACGACCGGGACGAGCACCTCGGGCGTCAGGCCCTTCGAGACCGCCGTCTCGACACAGTCCTTGAACTCCTCGAGACGGCCCTCG
>JALGVN010000094.1 GCA_025774645.1 bacterium | reverse complement strand
TTCGAGGAGTTCTACAAGCGATCGCACGGTCTCTCGAAGCTCCGCTACGTCCGCGGCAAACCCTCCAAGGTGACCGAGGACCCAGACACGGGCGAGTTGATCCTGAACTACGAGGACGGCGACAAGGGCACGATCGAGCGCCTCCCGGTGGACATGGTCGTCCTCTCGTCCGCCCTGGTCGCGTCCGAGGGAACCGACGACCTCGCCGAGGCGCTCGGGATCGAGGTCGACGTCGACGGGTACCTGAAGTCCGAGGACGCCTGTGCGTTCCCGCTCAACTCCACCAGGGAAGGTATCTACATCGCGGGCTGCGCCACGGGGCCGAAGGACATCACCGACTCGGTCGCCGACGCGTCCGGAGCCGCGGCGCTCGCCGGACGCCACGTTCTCGGCCACGAGCTCGAGATCGTGAAGAGGGACGTCGAACCGATCGACGTCACGGGCGACGCGCGGGTCGGAGTGTTCGTCTGCGCGTGCGGCATCAACATCGCGGGCGTCCTCGACGTGCCGAAGCTCGCCGCGTACGGGGCGTCGCTCCCGGGGGTCGGCCACTCGGAGGACGTCCTGTTCGCATGCGCCGAGAGCACTCAACGTCAGATCCAGGACGCCATCCTGGAGCACGGGATCACCCGGGTCGTCGTCGCGGCCTGCACGCCGAAGACGCACGAGCCGGTCTTCCGCGAGGCGTGCGCGGCGGTCGGGCTGAACCCCTATCTCGTGGAGATGGTGAACATCCGCGACCAGTGCTCCTGGGTGCACCGCGACTACCCGACCGAGGCCACCGAGAAGGCGAGAGACCTCATCCGCATGGCGGTCGCCCGGGCGAAGCTGCTCCGGCCGCTCTCGGAGCGCGAGCTCGACGTCGGGCACGAGACGCTCATCATCGGCGGCGGGGTCGCCGGCATGCAGACCGCGATCGACCTCTCGAGGCGCGGGTTCAAGACGCTCGCGAGCGTCTACCCGAGCGGACGCTCAGGCGGCTCGCTCATCGACATGAAGAGGGAGCTTCTCTACTCGCTCGGCGTCGATGTGCGATTGCAGACGGAAGTGAAGAACGTGACAGGGTTCGTCGGGAACTTCGAGGTCACGCTCGCGTCGGCCGACGGCAGCGCGGGGGAGGAGATCCTCCCCATAGGAGCCATCGTGATCGCGATCGGCTCCGACCTCTACGAGCCCGACGGCGACTTCGGGTACGGAGTCGTGCCGAACGTCATCGCGAACACCGACTTCGAGGACGTCGTTCGCGGCGAGGGCCGGCCGACGTTTCAGGACCGGCCGGTTCAGACGGCCGTCTTCGTGCAGTGTGTCGGGTCCCGGGGTCCGAAGGGGAACCCGGAGTGCTCGAGGTACTGCTGCCAGTCGGCGATTCGTCAGGCGATCCAGCTCAGCGAGAAGGGCGTCGACGTCGTCGTCCTCCACCGCGACGTGCGTGTCTACAGCCGCATGGCGGAGGAGATGTACCGCCGCGCTCGCGGAATGGGCGTGACCTTCCTCCGGTACGATCCCGAGGATCTGCCGGAGGTCGAGCGCGACGGCGACAGGGCGAGAGTGCTCGTCAGCGAGAGGACTCAGGGGCTCACGATCGAGATTCCGACCGAACTCGTCGTGCTCTCCGTCGGAATGATACCCAGGAAGGCCGAGACGGCGGCGCTCAAGGAGCTCCTCAAGATCCCGGTCGGCGCGGACGGGTTCCTACTCGAGCGCCACCCGAAGTTCGGTCCCGTCGAGACGAACACCGAGGGCATCTTCCTGGCGGGCTGCGCTCAGTCTCCGAAAGACATCGGCGACTCGATCGCGCAGGCGTCGGCGGTCGCGGCGAAGATCGGCGCGCTCCTTTCCCGCGACACGATCACGCTCGAACCGGTCACGTCGACCGTGGAAGAGCGGCTCTGCCGCGCGTGCTCGCAGTGTGTCGAGGTCTGCGAGTTCAATGCGATCGAGATCACCGAGCTGCCGGACGGGAGGCGCGTCGCCACCGTCAACGAGGCTCTCTGCAAGGGCTGCGGAACCTGCGCGGTCGTCTGCCCGAGCGGAGCCATCTCGATCCGGCACTTCACCGACGAGATGATCGAGGCGATGGTCGAGGCCTACCTCGAGCCTTCCGAGGAACACGGATCGAACGCCTGGCCGGAGGGAGACGTTGCCGAGTAAGGGTAAGACCAGCGACAAGAAGGCCGCGAAGTCGAAGAAGGCCTCGAAGTCCGGAGCGAAGACGTCCGCGACGAAGGCGCCGAAGAAGACGGCCGTGAAGCCGGCAAGGCCCAAGGCGACGAAGCCTGGGGCCGCGAAGGCCGGGGCCGCCGGGAAGTCCGCGAAGGCCGGCAAGGGCAGGGACTTCGAACCTCGCATCGTCGCGTTCGCGTGCAACTGGTGCAGCTACCCCGCGGCCGACGCGGCGGGCATCAGCAAGATGCAGTACCCTCCGAACGCGAGGGTCATCCGCGTGATGTGCGCCGGGCGTATCCATCCGGCGTTCGTGCTGAGGGCGCTCGAGCTCGGCGCCGACGGCGTGCTCGTCTCGGGGTGCCACTTCGCCGACTGCCACTATCTCTTCGGGGCGAAGAGGGCAGCCGAGCAGTTCGAGAAGACCGCGGAGCTCGTTAGGATCCTCGGCATCGAGTCCGAGCGCGTCCGCTTCGAGCAGATCTCTGCAGCGGAAGCGCCCAGGTTCGTGAAGGTGATGCACGATTTCGTCGTCGACCTGAAGCGTCTGGGGCGGAGTCCGCTCGCGGGCGCCGCGGAGGGCGAGCTGGTGGTGCCCGACGCGATGGGCGACGAGACGACGTAGAGAGCGACACGAGGGAACCGGTCGGTCGGCGGGAGTGCGAGCGCTCCCCACGAGGGCGGGCCCGAGCCGATCGGTCGTGAAGGGAGAGGAGAACGGGATGGCAGAGCCCGAGGGCGGCGTGGATCTCAGGGAGGCGCTGGGCGACGCGATCAGGAAGTCGCGCGCGAGCCTCTGCTACGAGTGCGGGAAGTGCACCGGGGTCTGCCCGGTCGCGCGGTACGACAGGAGCTTCTCGCCGAGGTCCATCCTCGTCAGGGCCGTTCGCGGAGAGGACGCGAAGCTGGTCGCGGACTCGAACGTCTGGTCGTGCCTGACCTGCAAGCTGTGCGACACGAGGTGCCCTGCGGCCATCGACTACGGCCTCCTCACGAGGCACGTCCGCGCCTTCGTGTTCGGCGAGGGTGGCGAGGGGACGTGCACGCACGGCGGCGCCGTCCAGTCGCTCATGCGCATCCAGACGGCCAAGAAGCTCAAGCAGGACCGCCTCGACTGGGTCGACGGCTCGATGAAGACCGTGAGCAAGGGCGAGACCGTCTACTTCGTGGGATGCACGCCGTACTTCGACGTCCTCTTCTCCGAGACCGGCGCCTCGACCCTCGAGGGGACGAAGGGCGCCGTCCGCCTCCTGAACGCTGCGGGCGTCACCCCCGCGCTTCTTCCGAACGAGCGCTGCTGCGGACACGACCTCCTGTGGAACGGCGATCTCGAGAACTTCCGGATGCTGGCCGAGCAGAACCTCGCGCTGCTCGAGAGCTCGGGCGCAAAGCGCGTGATCGTGGGGTGCCCCGAAGGGTACGCGACGATGAAGGTCGAGTACCCACGCCTGTTCGGCGACCTCGGCTTCGAGATCGTCCATCTCACGGAGTTCCTCGCCGAGGCGATCGCCGAGGGGACTCTGCGTTTCGCCTCCGGCGACGCGACGACCGTGACGTTTCAGGATCCGTGTCGCCTCGGACGGCACATGGGCGTCTACGATGCGCCCCGTACCATCCTCGAGGCGCTGCCGGGCGTCGAGTTCTCGGAGATGCAGCACTCGCGCGAGCGCGGAATCTGTTGCGGCGTGGGCGGTTGGATGAACTGCACGTCTTTCAGCAAGATGATACAGGCGGCTCGCCTCAGAGAGGCGAGGGCCGCGGGGGCCGACGTCCTGGTGACGGCGTGTCCCAAGTGCGAGATCCACCTCAAGTGCGCGATGAGCGACAAGGTGCTCGCCGACGAGGTCGGTCTGGAGATCGTGGACATCGCGGCGCTTGCGGCGTCGCGACTTGCATAGAGGAAACCCGAGAGGTTCTCGTCTGGACACGGGAACGGAGGTGTGGTGATGGCGGAAGTCGACGGAGGCAACGGGCCGCTCCGCGTAGGCGTGTTCGTCTGCCAGTGTGGGCTCAACATCGCGGGCACCGTCGACTGCGACTCCGTCGCCAAGTTCTCTGAGGGCTTGGACGACGTCGTCGTGGTCTACAACAACAAGTACACGTGCTCGGAGCCGGGACAGCTCGAGATCAGAAAAGCGATCGAGGAGAACGACCTGAACCGGGTGGTAATCGCGTCGTGCTCGCCACGGATGCACGAGCCGACGTTCCGCGCGGCGCTCGAGGCGGCCGGTCTGAACCCGTACCTGTTGGAGATGGCCAACCTCCGCGAGCACTGCAGCTGGGTCCACATCGGCGAGAAGGACGCGGCGACAGGGAAGGCCAAGGACCTGGTGAAGATGGCCGTCGCGCGCGCGAGGAGACTCGAGGCGCAGGAGGAGATGGTCGTACCGATCACCCAGAAGGCCATGGTGGTCGGCGGAGGGATCGCGGGGATTCAGGCGGCGCTCGACCTGGCCGACGCGGGCTACAAGGTCTATCTCATCGAAAAGGAGCCGTCCATCGGCGGGATCATGGCACAGATCGACAAGACCTATCCCACCATGGACTGCTCAATATGAATTCTCGGGCCGAAGATGGCGGATGTCGGTCGACATCCAAACATTGAGCTTCACGCCTACAGCGAAGTCGATGCGGTCTCGGGGTACGTCGGGAACTTCAACGTCACGGTGCGCAAGAAGGCGCGGTACGTCGACGTGAAGGAATGCACGGCGTGCGGCGACTGCGAGGACGTGTGTCCGATCACGGCGCCGGACGAGTTCGAGATCGGCCTCTCCACCAGGAAGGCCATCTACCAGCCGTTCCCCCAGGCGGTTCCCTCCGCATACGTCCTCAACATCGACGAGTGCCTCGGCAACAACCCGATCGCCTGCGGGAAGTGCCTGGAGGTCTGCGACAAGAAGTGCATCGACTACGATGACAAGGACGAGCTCATCCACATCGAGGTCGGGACGGTCATCGTCTGCATCGGAATGGACGTCTACGACCCGACGCCGCTCGACGAGTTCGGGTACACGCGGCACGAGAACGTCATCACGTCGATGGAGTTCGAGAGGCTGATCAACTCGGGAGGTCCCACGCAGGGGCACCTGATCAGGCTCACGGACCGCGAGCAGCCGAAGACGGTAGCGTTCATCCAGTGCGTCGGCTCCAGAGACGCGAACCGGGGGAATCCCTACTGCAGCAACTTCTGCTGCATGAACACCGTCAAGGACTGCCTCCTCATCAAGGACCACTACCCGGACGTCGACATCAAGGTCTTCTACATGGACATCCGCGCGTTCGGGAAGGGATTCGAGGACCTGTTCCAGAGGAGCAAGGACGCGGGCACGATCTACATCAGGGGCATCCCGGGCGAGGTCGAGGAGGACCCCGAGACGAAGAGCCTCAAGCTCTACGTCGAGAACACGACCGAGGGCACGATGGAGTGTCACGAGGCCGACATGGTGGTCCTCTCGATCGGCGCGATCCCGAGGAAGGACAGCAGCACGATCCAGCAGCTTCTCACCCTTCAGCGGAGTCAGGACGGGTTTTTCCTGGAGGCGCACCCGAAGCTCAAGCCGGTCGATGCTGCGACCCAGGGCGTGTTCTTCGCGGGTTGCGCCGAGAGCCCGAAGGACATCAAGGACTCCGTCACGCAGGCCGGCGCCGCGGCGGCGCGGGCGAACCGCCTGATGATGCAGGGGAAGGTCAAGGTCGAGGCGATCACGTCGACGATCATCCCCGATCTCTGCACGTCCTGCGGGATCTGCGTGAAGGTCTGCCCCTACAACGCCATCTCCTGCGACACCAAGGCCAAGACTCCCGCCACCGTCGTCGAGGCGGCGTGCGCGGGGTGTGGAGCGTGCAGCGCCGAGTGTCCGTTCGGCGCGATCACGATGAAGCACTTCACCGACGTCCAGATCGAAGCGCAGATAGACGCAATGCTCGAAGTGGACGCGAAGGACAAGGTGCTCGCCTTCGCGTGCAACTGGTGCTCGTACTCGGGAGGCGACCTGGCCGGAACCAACCGCTTCCAGTACCCGCCGAACACCAGGCTCATCCGGACGATGTGTTCGGGTCGCGTCGACAAGCGCTTCGTGCTTCGTGCCTTCGCCCGCGGAGCCCCGATCGTCCTCCTCTCCGGCTGCCACTTCGCGGATTGCCACTACATCAACGCCGTCCACTGGACGCAGCGCCGGGTCGAGAAGCTGTGGGACGAGCTCGAGAAGAAGGGGATCAGACCGGAGCGTCTTCAGCTCGAGTGGATCTCGGCGGCCGAGGGCCAGAAGTTCGCGACCGTGATGCGTGCGGTCGAGGAACTGCGGCAGAAGGTCACGGCGGAGGAGATCGAGCACACGAAGAAGGCCCTCGCAGGCGTGCTGGAGCCGCGGAAGCCCAGGGCGGCCACGAAGAAGGCGACAGAACAGGAGGCGGCCGCGCAGGAGGCGGCGTAGCGCCGCGATCCGAGCGGCTGGAGACACGACATGGCCGAGGAAACGAAGTTCAAATGCCTGCGCTGCATGAGCGAGTTCCGCCTGCCCTACAGGCACGGCGTCACCGAGGAGCGGACGTGTCCCAACTGCTCGAGCAACAGCGTTCGGCGCGTCAAGGAAGACAAGAAGTGACGTAGGCTCGGGCGGGCGCGACACCCGAGGAACGTCAGGCACGGGCCTGGCGCCGCGTCGCGCGGCGTCTCTCCATCCGGTCCCGATCACGCCAGGAGGGCAGTCGGTGGGGTTCCGATGTGAAATTCGGCTGAGTGGCGCCGGTGGGCAGGGGCTTCTCCTTGCCGGCAAGATCATCGCCGAAGCGGCCGCGATCTACGACGGCAAGCTGGCAACGCAGGCGCAGTCGTACGGTCCGGAGGCGCGCGGCGGCGCCAGCAAGTCCGAGGTTGTCATCAGCGACGAGGACATCGACTACCCCGTCGCCACGAACCTGGATCTTCTTCTCGCGATGACCCAGGAGTCGGTCGATGCCTACGTCGGCGACGTCAAGGACGGCGGGATCGTGCTCGCCGACTCCGGCCTCGTCGCCTCGGTGCCGCCTGGAAACTACCGCGTTCTGCATCTGCCGATCGCGGAGACGGCCAGAGAGAAAGTGGGCAAGGGGGTCACGGCGAACCTCGTCGCGGTCGGGATCATCGCCGGCCTGGTGGACGTCGTCAAGCCCACGGCGATCGAGTCGGCCATCCGCGCGCGCGTTCCACGCGGAACGGAGGACTCCAACCTCAAGGCCTTCCGGATCGGCCTCGCGATGACCGATGATCTCCCGGCGGAGGACGCTGAGGAGTGATCCGTACCGCCGGGCCGGTTCCGGCGACTGGTTCTCCCCGCGGCGCAGTTCGACGAGGACCGCCGACAGCCCCGCGCCCGATTCCTTCCCGCGATCCTTCCACAGGACTGCCCGTCGCCTTCGGAGAGGTGTCATGAGAGATCCCTTCCTGATACTCGAGGAAGAGACGGAGTCGCTCGCGAACCACGTGCAGCGGCAGCTCCACGCGGCGCGCTCCCACAAAGACGCGCTCATCGGGAAGCTGGAGCGCCGGGGTCTCGCCGGCGACGTCCACCTCTGGCAGCCGTCTCCCGATCCCGCCGGTGAGATGGACATCGTCGCCGGTGTCGGCGACACCCTCGAGGAGAAGCTCCAGTTTCTCGGTTGCTACTTCTGCCTCCAGTTCCTGCGCATGAACCTCGCCTGCGTCGACTCCCTGAGGCTCAACCTCATCTCGCCGCACGACAGGTCGGCCGTCGAGAGGCAGTTCATGGAGCAGGCCGGGATCAACTTCCGAGATCTCTCCGGCTCGTACATGAGGAAGCTCCTCGACCTCTTTCTCGAGGGCCAGGATGCTCCCGCCTACGCCATCATCGGGGTGGGCACGAAGGCCGACCAGGACGACATCGACGTCGGTATCGTCGACGACGGCGGGACCGGTCGGCAGGAGCTCAACGACGCCGTCGGGCACATGAGCCGGGAGATGCTCCGCTACGCCACGACGCTCCACTTCCACATCTCCGAGCACGTGGGCGAGAAGGGCTACAGCGCCTCGATCCCCGAGTACCTCGAGATGCTCAACAAGGCCGTGCACGACTTCGTGATCATCAGCGAAATGTTGAACAGCGCCCTCATCTTCGGCGACACCACCATCTTCCACGAGTTCCGGGAGAAGGTCGTGTCGCGCTACTACCACCGGCCGGGCAAGGACTCGAAGTGGCACGTCGGGTACCTCCGCGGGATCCTGGGGGAGGTCCGCTCGCTCGTCGGGCGCCCGCTCGCGCGCGAGTGCATCCACCCGAAGGACGACGGCCTCCGAATGATCAAGGGGACCCTCTCCGCGCTCAAGACGACCCACGGGGTGGACGAGGTCAATGCCTGGCGGATCATCGACGGCCTCCAGACGAAGACGCCGTGGAACCGGGAGCTCTACGGGAGGCTGTCCAAGGCCCTGAGCTTCCTCGAGGTCTTCCGGTACGTCTACCAGCTCGTGGTCGCGCAGGAGGAGGAGATCTTCCTCGCCGACGAGGCGATGCAGCAGAACCTCGACCGGGTCGCGGAGATCCTCGGCTACCGCCACGTCGGGATCGTCCGACCCGGAACGCACCTGCTCGTCGACTACTACCAGCACATCCAGGACGTCAGGAAGGACGTGGACACGCTCTCCAGGGAGGCGACCGACCACCTCAAGGAGACCACGGTCTTCGCCGACATGTTCGATCCGGACTACCCCGGCAACGTCGCCGAGGACTTCGCGAGGCGGAGCGCGTTCTTCAAGGGCACGACGTTCTGGCGCGACATCCTCGAGATGCTCACGCTCGACGACGGGTGCCTGCTCAAACGGTATCTCGGGGACCTCGATTCCGTCTCTCCGACCTCCCGGGAGAAGATCGTAGAGAGCATAGCGGCGTGCGCGGACTACGCACCGGGAACGGTGATGGCGTTCCTGGTGATCCTCGCCCGACACGCCGCGTGCGAGGGATGCGGTGCGCTCTTCACGGAGCTCCACGCCGCGTTCCGGGCGAAGATCCGAACCGTGCCGTACGCGGCCCTCAAGGTGATCGAGCTCTTCTACAGACGTCCCCAGCTCGTCAACCGCTACCTCCTGAACGTCGGGGCCGATTCCACGCGGGAGCTCTCGGAGCTCCTGGCTACGGAGGTCTGGGATCCTGAGGTCGCGCTGTGGCGAGATAAGCTGGCGCGTCTCGTGGACGTTCACGGGCGAACCAGCCGCTACTTCAAACGGTTCCTCGAGCATGTGGGAGAGGACTACCCGGCATGCCTGACCGTGCTC
>JALGVN010000335.1 GCA_025774645.1 bacterium | reverse complement strand
AACATGTGTGGACCGTCAACGCCGCGCCGGTCGACGCTTGCGGAGCGGTGCCGCACGCAGTAGTCTCCCGGGGTCCGCCGTCACTTCGAAGCGCAAGCCATTGAGGTGGAGGTCCTCGATGCCGCACGAAGGTGAGCCGTCAGTCATCGGAGCCGCTGCGTCCGCTGCATCGGCCGCGCCCGCCGAGCCCGTCGCTCCTGCCGCGGCTGCCCTGCCCGTCGCCGCCTCCGAGCGCATCGTCTCGCTCGACGTTCTGCGAGGCGTCGCGATCCTCGGCATCCTCGTCATGAACATCCAGAGCTTCTCTATGGTAGAGGCCGCCTATCTCAACCCGACCGTCTACGGGAATCTCACCGGCCTGAACCGGTTGGTGTGGACGCTGAGCCACCTCTTCGCCGATCTGAAGTTCATCTCGATCTTCTCGATGCTGTTCGGCGCCGGGATCGTGCTCTTCTCCGGACGCATCGTGGCGGCAGGACGGAGTCCCGTCGGCCTGCACTACCGCCGCGTCTTCTGGCTCCTCGTGATCGGGCTCGCGCACGGGTTCTTCCTCTGGTACGGCGACATCCTCACGGCCTACGCGCTCATCGCTCTCGTCGCGTTCCTCTTCAGGAAGCTCAAGCCGCTACCGCTGCTCATCATCGGACTGGCCGTCCTCTCGGTGTCGTCCCTGCTCTACTTCCTTGGAGGGATCTCGATGCAGTTCGCGCCTCCCGAGGCGTGGGAGGGGTTCTCCTACTTCTGGCAGCCGACCGCGGACTCGGTGGCCTCGGAGCTCGCGGCCTACCGTGGCTCGTGGATCGAGCAGATGTCGCACCGCGGACCGTCGATGATCGCGAGTCTCACGATCGTGTTCTGGATGAACTTCGTGTGGCGTGTGGGCGGGCTCATGCTCGTGGGCATGGCGCTCTTCAAGTGGGGCGTCCTCTCCGCGGAGCGGTCGCGCCGCTTCTACGCGATCCTCGCGGCCGTCGGCCTGGCCGCGGGCGTCCCGCTCATCTGGATCGGCGTCGTGCGCCGGTTCGCCGATGGCTGGTCGATCGAGTACTCGTTCTTCAACGGCGGGCAGTACAACTACTGGGGAAGCCTGTTCGTGGCGTTCGCGTTCGTCGGTCTGGTCATGCTGTGGGCGAAGGCCGACGCGCTCGGCGGGCTCAAGCGATCCTTCGCCGCGGCGGGGAGAATGGCGTTCACGAACTACCTCATGCAGACCGTCATCTGCACGGCCATCTTCTACGGCCACGGACTCGGGCGCTTCGGGAGCGTCGAGCGCACCGGGCAGATTCTCATCGTGTTCGGTGTCTGGATCTTCCAGCTGTGGTTCTCGACCGTCTGGCTCGCGAGGTTCAGATTCGGCCCGGTCGAGTGGCTCTGGCGAACGCTGACCTACCTGAAGCCGCAGCCGATGCGCCGGTAGCCTCCCGCGCAACTCGCCGTGAGCCGTCAGGCACGTTCCGTTGACCACGGCGGATCCCCGTTCTCCTCTGTGACCCCCCGCGGGACCGTCACCCCGGTCGGCGCGCAGCGCGCGGCTCCTCACGTGAACCGCACACGCCACTCCTGAATCTAAACAGCTGACGTGTGCGGGCGGGGATGGTCCCCGCCCTGGGAGGAGGAGGGGTAGATGACTAGACAACTGGCGGCCCTGGCCGCCTTTTTCGCAATCTTGAGCCTCGCGCTCCCGGACGGCGCCGCCCTCGCACAGGACGGCGTCGATGGTCTGCGGCTCCTCGGCAGGAACGAGGAGGAGTTCGCGCACCAGATGGACTTCCACGTCGTGGGCGACCGGGCGTACGCCTCGGTCGGGCTCGGGCTCGGGTTCCACTCCTACGACATCTCCGATCCGGACAACATCACGCGCGGGAGCGTCGTTGGTCACGCGGCGTGGCGGTCGTACGTGTCGGGGAACCTCGCGTACAGCTTCGCCCACGATCGGGGCGTGCAGGTCTTCGACGTGAGCGGCGGAGGCGCTGCGATCCTCATCGACTCGTACGATCCGCCGGGGCTCGGTATTTCCTACGAGGGTGGCGTGCCCGCGGGTGACCGGCTCTACGTCGCCGCGCATCAGCGGGGCATCGACGTCCTCGACCTGCGTCCGTCGGAGACGTTCGCTCCGGTCGGCCGGATCGTTCTCGACAACAACGCGTGCTGGAACGTCGTCGAGTCGGGGGGCTACCTGTACGTCGCGAACGGGCGCTTCGGTCTCTCCGTCGTGGACCTTTCGTCGACGTGTCGGATCCCGCGAACCCGGTTCTCCTCGACATCGCGCCGACACTCGGAAACGCGTTTTCCATGGGACTCGTCGGAGACGTCCTCGCGGTGGGTTCGTACCCGTACCTCGAGCGCTTCGACGTGAGCGACCCGGTCAAGATCGAACGCTCCGGTTGGGACGCGACGCTCGTCTACGCGATGGGCGCTGACGTCGGCGTCACCTCGAGCGGCGACACGGTCATCGTCGTTGCCGACTGGCGAGGCATGGGGGTCTACGCTCCCGAGTCCGATCCTGCGGGCGACATCGAGATCTGGCCCGCGCGGCTCGACTTCGGGGCGGTGAACGCCGCCCCGCGCGACAGCGTCGTGATCGTCCGAAACAACGGCGCCGGTTCTCTCTCCGTCAGCTCGATCAACACCCCTGCCGGGATCACCACGAGCCTCAACAGCTTCACGTTGGGTCCCGGTGAGTCGCGGACGGTGATCGTCTCGGCGAACGGCGCGGACATGGTCAGGAGCACGATCGAGTACGTCTCGAACGACCCGGACGAGCCGTCGACGATCCAGCGCGTCTACAAGAACAACACGACGTTCCCGCAGATGGGCTCGGTGGCCCCCGACTTCAGACTGCTCGGGACCGACATGCAGCAGCACTCGCTCTCCGACTTCAGGGGGAAGGTCGTCTACCTCGAGTTCGGCGCGAACTGGTGACCCATCTGTCCGCTGCAGGCTGCAGCGACAGACGGTTCGATCCACGAGAGGTACGCCTCCGAGGACGTTGCCGTCATCGAGATCGCGAGGACGCTCGGACAGCTCCAGGAGTTCAGGGACACCTACGGAGTGAGGTTCCTCGGCCTCGAGGACTCGGATGCCTCCATCTACATGGAGTACCGCGTTCCCGACCCGGAGGCGCCGTATCCGCAGGACTACGTCATCGACCAGGACGGAATCGTCAGGTACTGGTCGTGGGAGTACGACCCGCAGGAGGTCATACGAGTCATCGACGGGCTCCTGAGCAGCGCCGGGATCGGCAACTGGGCGCCCGGCCTGGGCGACGCCGGGCTCAAGCTCGCGCCGCCGGTCCCGAACCCCTTCCGCCACGAGACCGACCTCCGGTACGTGCTGCCGGAGACGGGAAGCGTGGAGATCAGGGTGTACGCCGTCAACGGGACCCTCGTCCGGACGGTCCTCGACCGCGAACAGGCTGCGGGGGAGTACCTCACGCGGTGGGACGGAAGGGACGAAGGCGGCGCGGAGGTCGCGAGCGGCGTCTACTTCATCGAACTCGAGGCCGGCGGCGTGCGTCAGTCCAGGAGCGCAGTTCTCATTCGTTAGCGAACCGGTTGGTTGGCAAACCGGCCGTGATCGGCCGGCAGTCGAGTCGAGGGTGAGGGGGGGGGAGGAAATGCACACAATCGTCAGGGCGGCGACCAGGGGCTCGAGCTTGGATCGCCTCGTCGCGGTCGCGGCGGCGTTCGCAACTCTCGCAGGGCTCGCAATCTGCGCGGGACCCGCGGGGGCGGTCACGTGGGTCGTCCACGCAGACGGCTCGGGGGACGTCCCGACCATCCAGGCGGCGGTCGACGCGGCCGCCGCGGGCGACACCGTGCTCGTGACGGGAGGAGTCTACACGGACGCGAGCCCGGACATCACGGGTACGCCGACCGTGGTCGAGATGAAGTCGGGCGTCGTGCTCCGCTCGGCCGACGGACCCGCGGTCACCGTGATCGACGTCGGCGCCGAGGAGGTCGGGCGAGGGATCGCGTGCCGCGGCTGTGACGCGAGCACCGTCGTCGAGGGCTTCACCATCAGGGGCGGGGAGGCGTACGCGGGCGCGGGGATTCTGGTCGAGGGCGGCGCTCCCGAGATCATCGGGAACACGTTCACGGCGAACCCGGGCGGCATGGGTGGAGGGCTGTACGTGACGGCCGGTGCGACGTCCGAGGTCCACGACAAC
>JALGVN010000334.1 GCA_025774645.1 bacterium | reverse complement strand
GGCGGACCGGGAGTCGCGCTCGCCTCGACGCGCCGGAGCGACTTCGCCGTGATGGAGATGGTCTACGCGAGCGAGGTCGGTGACGCGCACGCCGCCGCATCGACTGAATCGAGCGAACGTGCGGAAGACGGAGCGTCTGAGCTCCTCGCGGACGCCGGGACCCTCCCGGGGTCCTGGGCTTCCCCCGCGTCGGGGATCTCCTGGACCGATCGCGTGCCGGTCGAGCTCCTCCTTCCACCCGAGCCTGCATTCGAGGTCGTCGACATGCCCGACCTCGACGGAATGAGCGCCAGGCTCGCGCGCAGGACGGCCGCCGAACTCGGGCTCCTGCTGACACTCGAGGGGAGCGGCGTCGTCGAGCGCCAGTCGCCCAGGGCGGGCGCCGGCGTTCGACCGGGGGAGAGGGTGGTCGTGACGTGTTCGATGAGATGACCCGAATCGAGGGAACGATGCCCGGGACCGGAGCAGGTTCCAGAGACGAGGCACGCGGGAGCGACGCGCGGGGCAACGGGCGGAGCAACGCCCCGAGCGACGCGCACGACCCCGTGCCGGTCACGCTCGGCGACCTCCTCGAGCATTGCTGCGGGATCGGTGTCGACGCCGAGGCCGCTGGCATCGTCGTGCGCTCGGTCGAGTACGACTCGAGGCGCGTCCGTCCAGGCAGCCTCTTCGTCGCGGTCCGCGGGTTCGTCACCGACGGGCACCGCTACATCGCCGACGCGGCGGAGCGGGGAGCGGCGGCCGCACTCGTCGAGGAGGCGACGGGGACGCCGGGGGTCTGCGAGATCGTCGTCGAGAACACCAGGACGATACTCGGTCACGTCGCGCACGAGCTCCACGGGCGTCCCTCGGAGCGCCTCAAGACCCACGCGATCACCGGGACGAACGGCAAGACCACGACGTCCTACCTCGTCGACGCGATCATGAGGGAGGCAGGCCTCGCGACCGGTGTCGTCGGCACGCTCGGCTACCGCGTCGGCGACCACCTGCAGCCGGGCGACATGACGAGCCCCGAGTCGCTCGATCTCGCGCGGCTTCTGTCCTCGATGGTCGACGGAGGCGTTCAGGTGGTGACGATGGAGGTCTCGTCGCACGCGCTCGCGCTCGGGCGCGCGATCGGCATGAAGCTCGACACGGCGACGTTCACGAACCTCTCGCGCGACCACCTGGACTTCCACGGGTCGCTCGAGGAGTACGGCGCCGCGAAGCGGAAGCTCTTCGAGCTCATCGAGGGCGACGCGTGGAAGCCCGGCGCCTCGGCGATCGTGAACGTCGACGATCCGTTCGGACGGGAACTGGCCGGGTCGATCCGGGGGTCGTCGCGGGTGCACCTCGTGACGTACGGGACGGGCGGCGACGTCCGGGCGAGCGACGTCGTGAGCACGCCGACCGGGACGATCGCGCGGTTCGACACCCCCGGCGGTTCGTTCGACGCGAACCTGAGGATCATCTCCGCGTTCAACGTGATGAACGCCCTGGCCGCGACGGCGGTCGCCGTCTCCCAGGGCGCCACGCTCGAGGTCATCCAGGCAGGCCTCGGGCGGGTAACTCGCGTGGACGGCAGGCTCGAGCTGGTCGACGCCGGGCAGGAGTTCACCATCGTCGTCGACTACGCCCACACGCCGGACGCGCTCGAGAAGGTCCTCGAGGCGCTCCGCGACCTGAGGCCCGCGCGGATCATCACGGTCTTCGGGTGCGGCGGCGACCGCGACCGAGGGAAGCGGCCGATGATGGGCGAGGTCGTCGCGCGCCACTCGGACGTGGCGGTCGTGACCTCCGACAACCCGCGGACCGAGGACCCGCAGGCGATCATCGACGAGATCGTGCCGGGTGTGGAGCGCGGGATCGCTGAGGACGGCGGCGGGTTCGAGGTGATCGAGGACCGGCGCGCGGCGATACAGAGAGCGATCGAGCTGGCGGGAGCGGGCGACATCGTCCTCGTCGCCGGCAAAGGACACGAGGACTACCAGATCCTGGGCGAGACGAAGATCCACTTCGACGACCGGGAGGAGGCCCGCGCGGCGGTACGGACGCTCCGCGGGGACGCGGGATCGAATGGAGAGGGTTCGAATCACTGACATGGCGGCGGCACTCGGAATACCCAGCGGCAACCTGCCCGACGGCGCGGTCGGCGGCGTTTCGACCGACTCGCGGACGATCGCGGCGGGCGAGCTCTTCGTCGCGATCCGGGGCGAGCGCTTCGACGGCCACGACTACGTCGACGAGGCGTTCCTCCAGGGCGCGGCGGCGGCGCTCGTCGCCCGCGACGCCAGGATCGAGGCGGAGGGCCGCGCGCTTCTCAAGGTGGGCGACACGCTGGACGCCTTCCAGGAGCTCGCCGGGTGGTATCGCCGCCGGTTCGAACTCAAGGTCGTCGGAGTGACCGGAA
>JALGVN010000093.1 GCA_025774645.1 bacterium | reverse complement strand
GCGAGCCAGGGCACGATCAGCGCCTGGTACGTGTTTATCCAGCCGAGCTTCGCGAGGATGATGTAGGACGGCACGATGTAGACCGGCTGCGGGACCATCATCATCGAGAGGAAGACGAGGAAGAGGTTGTCCCTCCCCCAGAACTTCATGCGTGCGAACGCGTAGGCCGCCAGCGAAGACGTGACGAGGACGCCCGCGACGACGAAGATCGTGACGAGGATCGTGTTGAAGTAGTACCGGGCGAACGGGGCCTGGCGCCACGCTTCCGCGTAGTTCCGGAACCTGAGACGAATCCGGTCCACGACGAGCGCGTCGTCGACCCTGAACGACGTTCCTCCCTCGATCCACCGGACGACGGCCGGGCCCGCGGCAGCGTCGCGCGACACGACGTAGACTTCCTCCCACGCGCCCGGTGACGCCTCGACGAAGTGACCGGTCGGGACCCACGTCGGCGGGAACTCGAGGATCTCGATCGGCGATTTGAGCGACGTCGTGATCATCCAGATGAACGGGACCGTCATGACGATGACGCCGATCCAGAGCGCGGCGTAGAGCCCGGCCCGCCCGAATCCACGGCGCGCCCTGTAGGCGGCCGCGAGTTCGTGATCCGTCATCCTCGCCGTGGCTTCCATCGTTCTTGCCGTTCCCCCAGTGCCTCCGTCGCCGCGCCCGGCGGCGAGAAGGCAGCGGTTGCTAGTAGTAGACCCGCCGCTCGACGATCCGTCGCTGAACCAGCGTGAGCGTCAGGATGATCGCGAACAGGACGAGCGCGACCGCGCTCGCGAACCCCATGTTCCCGCCTGCGTCGAAGCCTCTCTCGAAGAGGTAGTAGACGATGACCTTCGTCGTCCCCATCGGCCCGCCGACCGGCGGCCCTGTCATGAGGTAGATCTGGGTGAACACCTGGAACGACACGATGGTCGTGGAGAGGAGCACGTAGAAGGTCGTCGGCGACAGGAGCGGCCACGTGATCTTCCGGAAGACCTGCATGGGACTCGCGCCGTCGATCCTCGCGGCCTCGTAGTACTGGTCGGGGATGTTCTGGAGCCCGGCCAGGAAGATCACGATGTTGTATCCGATGCCGCGCCAGACAGAGACGATCATGACCGCGACGAGGGCGAGGCTCGGGCCGGCGAGCCCGTCGGGCCACCACTCCCACCCGACGGCCGATGCCATGAGCTCGAAGACGCCCCTCGGCTCTTCGAGCCACAGGAGCGAAGAGCCTCCCAGTCGATCGAGAGCGTAGTTCAGGAGCCCGAGGCGCGGGTGGAAGATCCACTTCCACACCATCGAGATTGCAACGAGCGACGTGACGACGGGAAGGAAATAGACGGTCCGATAGAAGCCGAGGGCTCGGATCTTCTTGTTCAGGAGGACCGCCGCGAGGAGCGCGAGGAAGAGACTGACCGGCACGACGCCCGCGACGTAGTACGCCGTCGTCCCGAGCGAGTTCCAGAACGACGGGTCCTTCCAGAGCTGCGCGTAGTGGGCGAGCCCGACGAACCCTCGGATCCTCCCCATTCTGACGTCGAAGAAGCTCAGGAAGAACGCCGAGCCGATGGGGAGCATGCGGAAGACGACGACGATGATCCCGGCCGGCACGAGGTAGAGCGCCGCGGTCAGCGGGTCCATGAACTTCTTCCGCCTGAGGTCCGAGATCCAGCTCATCGCTCTGTTCCTGTCTCCCGCTCCGCGCCGACCGCCGGCGACGTCCCTACCAGTCGTGCTCTTCGAGAAGGACCTCGACCGTCTCGCCGTCCGTGATCGCTATGAGGTTGCCGTAGTTCGGCGGGGCGTTGCGGTCGGTGTTCGGGAAGATCCGGTCGGTCACGAAGTAGTCGGCGTCGTATCTGCGGAGGGCGTTCAGGACGATCTCCTTCTCGAGGGGCGCCTCGACCATCGCGTTCGAAATCAGTCCTATTCTCGGCAACACGTTGCTGAGCCAGTAGGGCGACGTCGCGTCGTCGCTCGCGTGGTGCGCTACCTGGAGGAGGTCGGCGTTCACGCCCTGCCGCCCGTAGTAGTCGATGACGTAGTGCTCGACGAAGAACTCCGCGTCGCCCATCGTGATGTAGGAGACGTCGTGGAAGTTGAACTTGTAGACGACCGAGTCGTTGTTGCCGTTCGGCTCCGCCGGCTCGATGCCCTCGTAGCCTACGCTCTGCATGCCGACGCCCCCGGACAGCACCTGGATGGAGAACCCGGGCGTCATGTCCCACCGAAGCGCGTCGGTGTTGAAGGAGCTGTCGCCCTGCTTCACGAACGTGACGGGGAAGTTGTAGTAGTTGACCTTGTAGAGGAAGCACCCGCCCATGGCGGAGACGATGTTCACCTCGTCCGGGACAACCACGTTCCCGATTGAGTAGAGATCCAGGACGCCCGGCTCGACGATGGTCGCGCACTGGTCGTCGGTCTCGCCCACGTATCCCCCGTAGTGATCCGCGTGGTGGTGGGTCACGGCCGCCACCTCGAGGGCGTCGATACCGTGATCGTCTAGGAACGTGAGAACGTCATCCAGATGATTGTTGCTGCCCGCGTCGATCATCATGTGCCCGCCCGAGGGGCTCGTGAGGACCATCGAGAGACCCCACCCGACGTCGATCATCGAGAGCGTCATCGTGTCCCCGGTGAAGCTCGTCCCGGTGATCGAGGCCGGCAGCTCGACGTCGGTGAGGTACGCCTCGTTGCACGCCCGGTCCATGCTGCGCACCCGGACGGCGTACTCCTCGCCGTCCTCCATCCCCAGGAGCGTGGCGCCGTGCGAGGTCTCGCGGGTCTCGTTCGACTCGTAGGCGTAGTGGTAGAAGTCCTCACCGACCGGCGTGTACTCGACGACGCAGAGCGCGGGTTCGTTGGTCGTCCAGGTGACCACGCCGTCAGCGTAGGCGAAGCTCGTGACGACCGGCGGATCCTGATCCTGCGCGGGATCGAAGGGGTTCGAATCGTCGTCGGTGCAGCCGGATGCGAGAATGAGGCCGAGAGCTAGCGCGAGGAAGACAATGGGCCAGGTTCTGACTCGTCCCATGACGGTGCTCCTTCTGTCGTCTCTGCGAACAGGTTGGATCGGCGCGGCGGCCTGGCGGCCACCGAGTTCACCGATTCTAGGGCCTCGAAGGGGCGGAAGTCAAGGAGAGACGGGGCGCTCGCGGTCCGCGAGCGTCGACGTCCCCGGCGCGGAACGAGCACCGCAACCGGAGTCGTCCCGAAGCGCGGAGGCCGTCCGGCAAACCGGACGGCCTCGGGCGGGTCGAGCTGTAAGGATAGGCAGCACAGGGCGGCAGCGCAGGGCGGCAGCGCCTACTCGCGGGGGGACCTCCGGGCGTGCGACGAGAAGTGGCGCACCTCGTCGATCGGGGCGCCGGTCGTCGAGTAGACGGTGAGAGACACGCGCTCCTCCGTGACGTCGAAGAGACAGTAGTGGTTGACGGGCGAGAACGCCTCGACGTTCCCGGACCAGGGGGACGACATGTCCTGCACGTAGAACGGAGCGCCCGCTCCGCCGCTCACGATCTGCCACACCGGTCGCGTGAACGCCGGATCGACGCCCGAGTCGACGAGCGTCCGAGAGTAGTTGTGCTCGTCGCCGCTCATGAACGCGACGACCTTGTCGTGGCGCACGAGCGTCGTCCAGAGCCTGTCCCTCATGTCGATGACGTCACCAAGCGGAGCCGTGTGGTCGTTCAAGCCGCCCTCGTGCCCCTTCCCCGCATCGCCCCAGAACATCGCGTCCCACAGGTGCCCGCCGTTCGGGAACGCCGGCTCGTGCGTGAAGACGAAGACCCAGTCGATGGCGTCGTCCTCCTGCGCCATGCTGAGATCCTCCTCGAGCCAGTCGAGCTGGTTCTGCATGACGTAGCCTTCGCGGCATCCGCCCAGAATCTCGAGCGCGACCGCGCTGCCGCCCTTGTCGCTCGGGTACCTCTTGGTCCCGAAGCTGTTCTTGACACTGCTGTACCAGTAGTTCGTGTTCAGGGAGATGAAGTGGCAGTTCCCGTAGTCGAACGAGTAGACGGTCTCGCCGTAGTCGGGACCGGTCACGATCTCGCCGCGCGCGGCGCGCGTCTCGGGGCCGAGGCAAAACCCGTACGAGCTCCCGCGCGGGTTCGCGAACGCGGCGGTGAAGATCGCCTCCGCGCTCCGCGGGTCGTCGCGGTCGCGGAACATGACGATGCGGTAGCCCTCGTGCTCCGGGTCAGGAACCTCGAAGTAGTCCCCTACCTGCTCGTGGTTCCCGACCCCCTCGTAGATCGGGAGCGAGGAGCCCACCAGCCCGGCAGCACGCATCCAGGACGCTAGCTGCCCCTCGAAGACCTCCTGCGAGCTCGTGTACCCGTTGATGAGATCGCCGCCGAAGAGGACGAGGTCGGCGCCCCGGGAGCGGGCGCCCGTCAGGACCGCCGTGAGGGCGGCGTGGTTCACACCCTCGATCGCGTGAGCGCCTCCGCCGGCCCCCGCCCTGCTGTCCGAGGCGAACGCGAACCGAAACCCCGACTCTCCTCGAGGCGGCGCGGTCGTGACCTCGTAGGTGCCCGTCGTGCCCCGGTCGTACCCGTAGTGCACGCGGTATCCGTAGGCCGTCCGAGGCTCGAGCCCCGTCACCTCGACCTCGTGTCTCGCAGAGGGCTCGGGACTCACGAACCTGCGCTCGCCGACCACGACGGCTCCGGGCGCGGGAGCGTCGGTCTCCCACGAGACGACGAACGAGTCCGGACCGACGAGATCGACGAACGGCCCGTGGACCATCGTGCTCGCGAGCCTGTACCTCCCCGTCTTCGGCTCGCCTTCTCTCAGGTAGCGGAAGCGACGCTCGTACGTCCGGACGGAGCCGTAGTCCGGATCGTAGACCTCCACCCTGCAGGCCACGACCCCACCTCCGCCCGAGACGAGACCGCCGTCGTAGAGCGGCGACTCGAGCTTCGAGACGTCCACGAGGATCCTGTGCGCCGTCGACACCGAGCCGGGGTCGTCGCCCGTATCGTCGCCGGCCTCGACCGCCACCCTCCGGAAGATCGGCTGCTCGATCCCGCCGGCGAAGAAGACCGGCCCGTAGCGCACGACCGCGGGCGGAGTCGGCAGGCTCGTCTCGAACTCGACGACCGCCTTCGGACCGTCGAACCCGATGACCGCCGGGCCGTTCACGATGAGCGGCGACGCGTGGAAGTCGATCGGCGAGAGATCCTCGAACGCGATCTCGGCGAGGGACGGCGGCGGTTCCGCG
Source organism: bacterium (assembly GCA_025774645.1). Taxonomy (GTDB): domain Bacteria; phylum Joyebacterota; class Joyebacteria; order Joyebacterales; family Joyebacteraceae; genus JALGVN01. The sequence goes on along the minus strand of JALGVN010000093.1, from coordinate 3,390 downwards.
GACGCGGGACCGAGCGCCGCGACCGAAAGAACGACGATGGCGCAGAGCGCGACGGTTCTCACTCTTCGTACCTCCGCTAGTAGGGCTTGCCGAGCGCCGCAGGCGGACGGGCGCGTCCGATCACGCCGACCAGAGCGACCATCGTGAGTACGTAGGGGATCATCTGCACGAACTGGGTCGGGACGTTTCTCCCCTGGAGGCTCATCTGCACGGCCTCCGCGTAGCCGAAAAGGAGACACGCTCCGAGCGCTCCGACGGGGTTCCACTTCCCGAAGATCATCGCGGCGAGCGCGATGAACCCGCGGCCGGCCGACATGTTCTTCACGAACTGGTGGGTGTTCAGGGCGAGGAAGGCGCCGCCCAGTCCGGCGAGCGCTCCTGAGATCAGGACGCCGGAGAACCGCATCAGGTGGACGCTCACGCCGAGCGTGTCGACCGCCTCCGGGTGCTCGCCGGTAGCGCGGAGTCTGAGCCCGAAGGGCGTGCGGAAGAGCACGACGTGCGCGACGGCGACCGAACCCAGGGCGACGTAGACGAGCGGCGGGTAGTGTCCGATCACGGGGTTGACGGCGCGCGCGAGAGCGCCCCACGACTCCGGAAGCGCCCAGTGAGCCATGCCTGCCACGGGCGGCGAGTTGGCGGAGCTTCCCCAGATGATCCACGTGAGGAACTGCGTCGCTCCCATCGCGAGCAGGTTGATCGCGACGCCGCTCACGATCTGGTCCGCGCGGAAGACGATCGAGACGACGGCGTGGAGGAGCGAGACGAGCATGCCGGCGAAGACGCCCGCCGCCGCCCCGGCCCACGGGTCGCCGGTGTAGAACGTCGCGACGATGCTCGCGAACGCCCCTGTCAGGAGGATGCCCTCGAGGGCGATGTTGACGACCCCCGAACGCTCCGAGAAAAGCCCGCCGAGTGCCGTCAGGATGAGCGGCGTCGCCATCCTGAGGGCGGAGTCGAGCACTGCGAGTTCGAACACCGTCTGCGGTCTCCCCTGTCTGCGGACGCGCTGCTCCCGGGCTGTCCGGGTCAGTCAGCGTCCCCCTTGCCGCGCCGGAACTTCCTGAAGATGTCCCTCACTCCGGACCTGACTATGCTCCACGTCTCGACAATCTGCCCTCGCGCGGTGAACCACGCGGCCGCGAGGTAGACGACGGCAGCGAAGACGGACGCGCCCAGGAGGACACCGATCCGCGGACCGAGGGACGAGGGAACGTCCAGCTGCACGATCCAGCGCCCGAGGAAGTAGAGCGCGACGGCCATGACCGCGGTCGCGGCCGCCGTTCCCCCGAACGCCCTCATGAGCGCCTTGAACCGCCCCTTCATGAGCACAGGCGGAAGCAGGATCAGGAAGAGGACGAGCTTGAACACGTGTGAGACAGACGTCGAGAGCGCGATCCCCGCGTGCTGGAACCGGTCGAGGAAGAGGAAGATGAGCCCGATCTTGACGCCGAGCCTGATGAACCCGACGATCACCGGTGTCTTCGTGTTCTTCATGGCGATGTAGGCGGAGATCATCGTCGTTGTGAGACCGAGCGCCCAGATGGTAGGCGAGTACAGGAGAAGAGCGGACACGGTGTACGCGACAGACGTCTCGTCGAACGCCCCCCGCTGGAAAACGACGCGCACGAACGGCTCGCCCAGCATCGCCATCGCGACCGATATCGGGAAGAGACTGAAGAACACGATCCTCATCGAGGTGTGGAGCCTGTCGGCGAGGAGTTCCGTCTCCCCCCGAGCCGCGAGCCTCGAGTAGAACGGGAAGAGGACGGTCCAGAACGCGGCGACGAGGACCTCCCTCGGGAGGTCGATGAGCCTGAGTGCGTAGGAGAGCCCGGAGATACTGCCCTCGGCGAGTCCCGACGCGAACACGCGATCGATGATCTCGTCGAGCTTCGCCCCGGCCATGCCGATGAAGAGCGGGAGCCCCAGCTTGAGCACGCCCCAGAACATGGCACTTCTGAAGTCGATACGGACCCGGACGTGCTTCCGGTGCCTCCAGAGGATCGGCGACTGGATGAGGATGCTCGCGATCGACGTTGCGATCGTGCCGTACGCCATGGCGCGGATGCCGTAGGGTGCTGTGAGGAAGAGAGCCACGCACATCATGATGATGTTGTTGGCCGGGTGGGCGAGCCCGGGCAGGACGAAGCTCCCGTACACGTGGTGGACGTTGCGGAGCGTCCCGCTGATCGCGTAGAAGATGATCGTGACCGACATGATCCTGACGAGCGAAGCGGCGAGCTCCGTGCTCGCGTCCCCGAAGCCTGGCGCGATCGCTCTGACGAGCGCCGGTGCGGCGATCCACACGGTCGCGGCGACGGCGGCCGACACGACGAGGAAGTTCCCCACGAACGCGCCCGCCTCGCGCCAGGCCTTCTCCTCTCCTTCCTTCTCGATCACCTCCGAGAAGAGCGGCACGAACCCCGAGCGGATCGGCGAGCGATACCAGTGGAGGATGATCATCGGGATCGTCACGGCGACCAGATACGCGTCCATGACCGAGGTCGTCCCGAACTTCGAGGCGACGGCGACGTCCTTGAAGAGGCCGAGGGCCTTTCCCACGACCGAGAGGCCTATGACCCACACGGCCGATACGGCCACGCGAGTCAGCTGACGGCTGTCGCCCCCGTGGTTCCCGGCCCCGTTGGTCCCGCCTCCGTTGGTCCCGACTCCATTGAGCCCGGTCCCACTCGCGTCGGTCAAGCAGTCTCCTCGGCTGGCGTATCGGCGAGGGCGGCTCGCGCTTCCCGGGCGCGGAGCCTCCTCACGAAGATCTCGTTCCCCACGACGACGAGGATGATCGTCACCGCCTGGAGGACGAGGATGAGCTCACGCGGCACGTCGGTGAAGACGTCGACCTCGAGCGCTCCCGCGTTGAGCACTCCGAAGAGGAGCGCCGCCAAGAGCACGCCGAGCGGCGTGTTCTTGCCCAGAAGCGCGACGGCGATCCCCATGAACCCGATACCGCTCGAGAAGTTGTCGAGGAAGCGGTGCCGGAACCCCATGACTTCGTTCGTCGCGACCAGACCCGCGAACGCCCCGCTCGCGAGCATCGCCAGGACGATCGTACGCCTGACGTTGATCCCCGCACTCTCGGCCGCATCCTGGTTCAGCCCAACCGCCCGGACCTCGTACCCGAACGTGGTTCGATAGAGTATGAACCACGCCACCCATACGGCGCCGAGCGCGATCAGAATCGATGCGTTCAGCGGGTTCGCGTTCGGCATCGGGATCCCGACCGCCTGGAGCGCTCCGGCGAGCCGCGGCAGATGCCCGGACGCGATCTCCGCGGTCTGCGGCGTCATCTGCGTCGGTTCCTTGAAGACGTTGACAACGAGGTAGCTCGTGAGGCCGATCGCGATGAAGTTCATCATGATCGTGTTGATG
>JALGVN010000333.1 GCA_025774645.1 bacterium | reverse complement strand
GAGACTATCGAGGCCACGCACCAGATGTCGAAGAGGTTGTTGCAGTCCGACGCGACCGGGCCGTCGACCGGGTGTGGCAGAAGCGTGATCGTGCCGGGCGTGCCCAGGTAAAGGTAGGTGACCACGGCGGCGACGAGGACTCCGTTGTCATCCGGGAGCTGGCAGTCCGCGCCGGCCGTGATCGCCCAGCCGCTGACCTCGACGTCACCGAAGTCGAGACCAGGAAGCAGGTTCAACTGCGCGAGCTTGAACCCGCCAAACGTGCGCTCGAACATGAAGGCAGCGCCGAGCATCCCACCGCCGACGCCATCGCCGAGGGGGCCGAATTGGTCGAAACACACGTAGACCTCGAACGACTCGTTCGGCGGAGGACAGATCTCGTTGACGACTTCGCCTGTGCCGCCGGACGCGTCGAGGAAGATGGCGATGTAGGGGTTCTGGTCGGCCGAAGCCGTGAAGGCGACGGCGAGGACCACAAGGGTCGTTAACAGACGGTTCATAGGCCTTACCTCCCATGTGCGCGCCTGGGCTGCCCAGGCCGACTCGGGGCCGGCCTGGTGAGGCGGGTGGCGTGGGAGCCCGGTAGACCCGCCCCTGGAACCTCACCCACACAGGACACCACCTGACCGTCAGTTGTACAAGAGCCACATCCCATAACTTGGAGTGAGGACGGTGACGATACTACGAGTCCATGGGGCGCAAAATGTGCAATGGAGGTGGGGACGCGTCCTTATTCGCATTGGTCGGGGACTTCTGCGCGTGGGGGACAGTCATTTGGCACGAGGCTTGTTACCGATACTGGTGTGATGGTCTGTTCTCACCCACGAAGGAGGGATGTGAAATGAGGACCGCTCTCATTCTGATCGTCTGCCTGCTCGTCGCGGGCACCGCGTTCGCCGGCAAGACCGACGAGACCGCGTGGAAGTCCGGCGCGAGTCGTGTGGACTGTCTGACGGATGGCTACACCGCCTACACCGGCGGGCCGGTCGGAGACGTTCCGGACGGAGACCCGAACGGCGCCACGTTCGGTCCTCTTCCGACGGTCGCGACCGGTGAGATCCAGGACGTCATCCTCTTCGTCAACATCGAGCAGACCTGGATCGGCGACCTGCGCATCTGGCTCCTCTATGACGCCGACTGCGACGGCACGCCGGAGACGCAGGGCGAGGTGCTCTGCAGACACACGTACACCGGCTGCGCGCCCGACGGCTGCTGCGGCTGCTCCGGAAACCTGCTCGGCTGGTACGGGTTCGACGACACCGCCGCGTCGATCGAGGACGTCTGTCCGGTGGACTTTCCTGAAGGCTGTTACGGTCCGGACTACGATGCTGTCGGCCTCGACGTCTTCGACGGTCTGTCGACGGGCGGCTGCTTCTACCTGTTCGTCGCCGACGCCGCCGGCGGCGACCCCACCACGCTCCTGGACTGGGAGATCTACGCCCTCTGCGGCGGAAGCTCGGTCGAGGACACAAGCTGGGGCAAGGTGAAGGCTCAGTACAGGAAGTAGATTCAGCAGGCATACCAGAGCGATCGGAAGGCGCAGGCTGTCCGGGAACGGGCAGCCTGCGTTTCTGCGTGACCGGCGCGGTGAAGTGCGACCGCCGTCAGCCGGGCCAGGTGCATCTGCTCGCGCTCATCGCCGCCCGGATGTGGTACGGTTCTACGCATGCCGTCTCGTGCCGATGGTTTTGTCCGGAGCGTTTTCTCCGAAGTGCCGGAGACGTACGAATTCCTGAACCACGCGCTCACGCTCGGGTTCGACGTCGCGTGGCGCAGGCGGGCGGCGGCTCTCGCCGCGGAGGCCGGTGGTCGCCGGTGGGCGGACATGTGTACCGGTACCGGCGAGACGGCCGTGTACCTTCGCCGCCTTGCGCCCGAGGCGACGAATGTGTACGCGGTCGACTTCTCGCTTCCCATGATGGAGGTCGCGAGGAGGAAGCCTGCGGCCGACCGCATCGAGTTCGTCGAGGCCGACGTCAAGGTCCTGCCGTTCGACGACGGGAGCCTGGACGCCGTCACGATGTCGTTCGCGACGCGCAACCTGAACCTGAGCGAGGAGCTCCTGGTCCGGACGTTCGCCGAGTTCCACCGCGTCCTACGGCCGGGAGGCCTCTTCGTCAACCTCGAGACCAGCAGGCCACCGAACCCGGTGGTCAGGAAGTGCTTCCACGCGTACGTGAAGCTCCTCGTGGAGCCGCTGGGGACGCGGGTCTCGGGCTCCAGGGCGGCATACGCCTATCTCGCGAGCACCATCCCGCGCTTCCACGGAGCAGAGGAACTTGCCGGGATCATGCGCGCTGCCGGCTTCGACGACGTGACCTACCGGCGCTTGCTCCTCGGCGTGGCGGCGATCCACCGGGGAGTGAGGCGCTGACGCCGAGACGCGCGCACGCGGTCCACGCCGACATGC
>JALGVN010000332.1 GCA_025774645.1 bacterium | reverse complement strand
GCGAGGCCTCTGGCCGCGGTGAGTCCGGAGATGCCGCCGCCGATGACGGCGGCCGAGCGGTGCACCGTCCCGGTGACGGGCTCGAGCTCAAGACCGCCACCCACCTTCTCGATTCCCATCCTGACGAGCCTCTTCGCCTTGGTCGTGGCCGCCGCGCGCGTGCCGGGGTTGACCCTGGCGCAGTGCTCCCTCAGGTTCACGAGCGTCGTCCTGTTCCGGTTCGTGCCGCCGGCTGCCGCCGCGTCCGCGATGAGCGCGCCGTGGGTCCGGGGGCTGCAGCCCGCGACGACGACGGCCCCGAGACCCTCCTCGACGACCGCCTCGGCGATCCGGCGCCTGCCGGACGCGGAGCACCAGTACGGCGCGGTCGCTACGTAGGGCTCGCCCGGAAGCGCGCCGGTCTCACGCGCGAGCTTCGCGAGGTCGATCTCCCCCGCGATGTCCTCTCCGCACTCGCAGAGGAAGACGCCCGTTCGCTTCGCTCTCTCGTCAGTCGATGCCATGTGTCGGTTCTCTCAGGGCCGCAGGCCCGCGCGTTCACGAGCCTGTGTAGTGCTCCTCGCAGACGATGCACTTCCTGACCCGCACGTCCTTCCCTTCTCCGTGCAGCGACGGCGACGCGTCGACGGTGGTGAGCTCGAACGTGCGCGCGGGGCAGACAGTCGTGCACGTGCCGCAGCCGATGCACCTCGACGACGGGCTCGCGAACGGTGGAAGCACCTCGCTCTCGATCCCGCGCTGGGTGATGCTGATCGCCTCCGCCCCCACGATCTCGCGGCAGGCACGAACGCAGATGCCGCACAGGTAGCAGGTCCCGTCCTCGAGCGGGTACGAGGGTTCCTTCATCCCGAGCGACTCCGCCAGCTCCCGCAGCGTGCCGACCTCCGGGCACTTCGAGACGAGGAGGTCGAGCACGGTCAGCCTCATCCTTCGGACGGCGGGCGTGTCGGTCCGGACGACGACCCCCTCCGCCACCGGCGTGACGCACGCGGCCACGTGGTCGGTGCGCTCGCCGCGGGTGAGTTCGACCATGCAGAGCCTGCACGCGCCGACAGGCTCGAGCGCCGGGTGGTAGCAGAGCGTCGGGATGTGGATGCCGACGTCCATCGCCGCCTCGAGGATGCTCGTTCCCTCTTCTGCCTTCAGGGTCTTCCTGTCCATCCTGAACTTGACCATGGACCCCTCACTCGACGTAGATCGCGTCGCCCGCGATCGCGTCGAACTTGCAGACCTCATAGCACGCGCCGCACTTGATGCACTTCGACTCGTCGACGTTGTGCGGCTGCGAGCGCGGCCCGGTGATCGCCTCGACCGGACACTCCTGCACGCAGCGCTGGCAGCCGGTGCACTTGTCGGCTACGACGCGGAACATGATCATCGCCTTGCACACGCCGGCCGGGCACCTCTTGTGGAGAATGTGCTCTTCGTACTCGTCCCTGAAGTACCGGATGGTCGTGAGCACGGGGTTCGGCGCCGTCTTCCCAAGCCCGCAGAGCGACGCCTCCTGGATCGTGTAGCCGAGCTCCTCGAGACGCTGGATGTCGCCTGGCTCTCCGCGCGCCTCGACGATCTCGGTGAGGATCTCCTTGAGCCTCTTCACGCCCTCCCGGCACGGCACGCACTTGCCGCAGGACTCCTCCTCGAGGAACGAGACGAAGTACCTCGCGACGTCGACCATGCACGTGTCTTCGTCCATCACGATGAGCCCGCCCGACCCCATGATTGCGCCGGCCTTCGCGAGCGCCTCGTAGTCGACAGGGAGGTCGATCAGGCTCTCGGGAATGCAGCCGCCGGACGGCCCGCCGCTCTGGACGGCCTTGAATTTCCTGCCGCCCGGAACGCCGCCGCCGATGTCGAAGACGATCTCGCGGAGCGACATCCCCATCGGAACCTCGATGAGCCCGGTGTTCGCCACCTTGCCCACGAGGGAGAAGATCTTCGTGCCCTTGCTCTTCTCCGTGCCGATACCAGCGTACCACTTCCCTCCGCGCTCGATGATCGGCGGGACGTTCGCCCAGGTCTCGACGTTGTTGATGTTCGTCGGACAACCCCAGAGCCCGCTCTCGGCGGGGTACGGCGGCCTGGGCCTCGGTCTCCCCTCGCGCCCCTCGATCGAGGCCATGAGGGCGGTCTCCTCGCCGCAGACGAACGCGCCTCCCCCGCGGACGACGTCGACGTGGAAGTCGAAGCCCGAACCGAGGACGTCGTCGCCGAGGAGCCCGTGCTCCTCGGCCTGCTCGATGGCGCGGATGACCATCCGCACGGCGTGCGGGTACTCGTCCCGGACGTAGACGACCCCGCGGCTCGCGCCGATCGCCCGGGCGCCGACCGCCATGCCCTCGAGCACCGCGTGCGGGTCGGCCTCGAGGAGGCTCCGGTCCATGAAGGCCCCCGGGTCGCCCTCGTCGGCGTTGCACA
>JALGVN010000092.1 GCA_025774645.1 bacterium | reverse complement strand
GGGCTGGCTCACCGTGGGGCCGAGGACGAAGGAGTTCGAGAGGATCGTGGCGGAGTACATCGGCGTCGAGAAGGCCGCCGCGCTCCACTCGTGCACGGCCGGGCTCCACCTGTCGCTCGCGGTCCTGGGCGTGGGACCCGGGGACGAGGTCGTCATGCCCGCCCTGAACTTCGCGGCCGGGCCGAACATGGCGATCCACCTGGACGCGAAGCCGGTGCTCGTTGACATCGATCCCGAGACGCTCAACGTCACGCCGGAGATCCTCGAGGCCGCCATCACCCCGCGCACGAAGGTGCTCATGCCGCTCCACTTCGCGGGCCGTCCGTGCGACATGGGGGCGATCATGGACCTCGCCCGTTCCCGCGGCCTCAAGGTCGTCGGCGACGGCGCGCACGCGATCGGCTCCGACTACGGCGGGGCCAAGGTTGGGTCGCTCGCGGACGCCACATCGTTCAGCTTCTACGTGACCAAGGGAATCACCACCGGCGAGGGCGGCATCGTCACGTCGCCCGACCGTGACCTCATCGGAAGGGTTCGCCGCCTCTCGCTGCACGGGATGTCGAGCGGCGCGTGGAAGCGGTACAGCGACAAGGGCCCCTGGTACTACGAGATCCTCGAGGCGGGATTCAAGTACAACATGAACGACATGCAGGCCGCCCTCGGTCTGACGCAGATGGAGAGGGTCGACGTCTTCCGAACCGACCGCGAACGCATCGCCTCGGCCTACTCGCGCGAGCTCGCGAACGTCGAGGGAGTAACCGTTCCTGCCCCGTGCCTCACCGAGTGCGTTCACGCGTGGCACCTCTACCCGATCCAGCTCGACACGGACGCTCTGACCACCGACAGGAATCACTTCGTCCTCGCCCTCCTCGAGGAGGGAATCGGCGTGAGCGTCCACTTCATACCGATCCACTACCACCCCTTTTTCCGCGACCACCTCGGCCACGAGCCCGGCGCCTTCCCGGCGACCGAGCGCTACTTCGAGCGCGCGATATCACTTCCGATCTACCCGACGATGACCGACGACGACGTCGCCGACGTCGTGGCGGCCATGAGCAAACTCCTCCGTCACTACAAGAGATAGGGCAGGAGACCGTGGAGATCCACGTCGCGCACGGGAACGCACCGGCGGAGTGGGACGAGCTCGTCCGACAGGACGACGCCGCGACCTTCTTCCACACCTCGCACTGGAACGGGCTGCTCGAAGGGACCGACGCCGGGTTCCGGCCGGTCTGGTTCCTTCTCCAGGCGGACGGCGCACTCGCAGCGGGGCTCCCGGCGGCGTTCAGAGAGCGGGGCGGCTTCCGCGTGCTCTCGTCGATGCCACACGGCACGTTCGGAGGACCGGTCGTGCCGGCGGGGGCACCCCCGGGGGCGTGCGAAGCGCTCGTCGATGCGTTCCGAAGCGCCGCCCGCGAGCCGCGCACGGCGGCCGCGCACATGGTCGACTTCTCCGGAAGGCTCGGCGCGGGGGTCGACGGGTTCGACGCGACCGACGAAGAGGCGCAGGTCGTCAGGCTCGACCGGGACTTCGAGGAGCTGTGGGCGGGGTTCAAACCCTCGGCGAGGAACAAGATCCGCAAGGCGCGCAAGGCGGGCGTCACCGTGCGGAGGGCGGAGTCCGAGGCCGACTTCCTGGCCTACTGCGACATGCTCGCGGAGTGCGAGAGGAAGTGGGGCTCGGTGTCCGAGTTCGGGGAGTCGTTCTTCCGCGCCCTCTCGGGGATGGGCCGCGACCTCGTCCACGTGTGGCTTGCGGAGCACGACGGCGAGATCATCGCCGGAGACCTCAACTTCGTCACTAACGGGGTCGTCTTCAACTGGGGCAACGTGTCGCGCGAGAGCGCGAAGCGCTTCGCGCCCAACAACCTGCTCCACGCCGCCGCGATCGAGGACGGCTTGCGTGAGGGGCACTCCCTGTATAACCTCGGATCGAGCGCCGGCATCCCGGGCGTCGAGGCCTTCAAGGAGTCGTTCGGAACCGTCCGCGTCGCGTACCGCGAGTACAGATCGGAGAGACCGTGGTACCGCGCCGCGCGCACGCTGGCTTCCGGCCGTCGAGGAGGTCGATCGTGAAATTGTATGCGGTTCTGCTGCTCGTCGTGGCGATCGCCGTACACGTCGTCTTCCTCGTCTCACTCGTGCACCCGAGCCACTTCCTGAATCCGCTCTTCCCGGAGGGCGTCCACAACATCGGCGACGGCCCCGGCGCCGACTTCTTCGCCTTCTACCAGGCCGGCCGGTACGTCCTCGACAAGGAGGACATCTACCAGCGGCCGATGGACGACCACGACCGGGCGGTGCCGTACGCCTACTTCTACCGATACCTCCCGTTCGTCGCGACCACGATCGGCGTCGCGCTCACCAGGCTCGATCCTTGGCCGGCCTACTGGCTCTGGGTGGTGCTGACGGAGCTCGTTCTCCTCGGGGTCATCGTCGCGACCAAGCGCATGGTGACGGACCTGAACCTCTTCGCGTGCCTGGCTGCGATGTGGCTCATGTTCACGCCGTTCTACATAGAGCAGTACATGGGCCAGCTCAACCTGATCATGGCGGCGCTCATCTTCTCGACGGCCGTCGCGTACGCCAGGGGACAGATGCGCTCGTTCGACACGTGGTGGATCCTCTCGGTCCTCCTCAAGCACCTGACGATCCTCTACGTGCCGATCCTCATCAAGATGAGGCGCTACCGCGCGGTCTTTCTCGCGCTCGTGGCCGTGTTGATCACGACCGTGCCCTACCTCGCGATGAGGTCGTCAGGCGTGGGGAACTTCACCCACGACAACTTCGACCTCTCGCTCTATCCCTACGCGGGGAACTTCGGGGCGCTCGCGCTCCTGATGGTCCTCAAGATGCGTCTCTTTCCGGAGGCTTCCCAGATCGTCGCGTACGTCGGGCCCGTCAAGCTCTCGGTCACGCGCGGCCTCGTCCTCCTGACGATGCTCGTCCCCGTCATCGTGAGCCTGTGGGTCACGTTCCGCCGGAAGCCGTTCGACTTCCTCGAGTCCCTGGGAGTCTGGACGATGGTCTACTTCTTCGTCTTCCGCGAGGTCTGGGAATACCACTACGTGCTGCTCGTGCCGCTCTTCGTGCTCTTCTACGCGCGGACGAGAGCGCGGGTGCTCTGGGTGATCTACGCTCTCATGGCGGCGCCGACGCTGTTCATCCTCTACGACGTTCCCGGCGACAACCCGGAGACCAGCTGGACGGCTTTCCAGCACATCCTGAACCACTCGTTCAAGGTGGTCCCGCTCGTCTGGCTCTTCGTGTGGGTGGTGGCGGGCTGCCTTCGACGGCACTCGAAGAAGATGGAGGCGGTTCGGGACACCGGCCTGGCCGTGACGCTGTAGGCGGAGGCCGCCACGACGAGGAGACGGGCAGGTCATGCGGATCGCGTATCTCTCGATCGGAGGTCACATCCACACGGAGCGGTGGCTCGGCTACTTCGTCGAGCGCGGCCACGACGTGCACCTCCTGACCGTCCAGCCGGAACCGATCGAAGGAGTGAGGGTCTACGACATCCGCACGGGGATCCCCTTCAAACCGCTCCACTACGCCGTGGCCCTGAAGAGGGTCCGCCGCATCCTCGCCGAGATCGAGCCCGACCTCCTGCACACGCACTTCCTCACGGGATACGGGTACTGGGGCGCGTTCTCTGGGTTCCACCCCTTCATCCTGACCGTCTGGGGCGACGACGTCTACCTCACGCCGCACACGTCGTTCATGAAGGGCGTGCTCGCGCGCCACGTTCTCAGGAAGGCCGACCTCGTGACGGGCGACTCAGAGGACATCATGGAGCACGCCGTGCGGATGGGGGCCAGGCGCGAGGCGTGTCACGTCGTCCAGTGGGGCGTCGACCTCGACAGTTTCCGTCCGGACGCGACGTCGGACGTCCGCGGTCGCCTCGGGATCCCCGAGGACGCCGCGGTCGTCATCAGCATCAGGAGCTTCACGCAGGCCTACTACAACATCGACGTCATCGTCCGGTCGATTCCCCGAATTCAACTGGAGCGACCGGAGACGCACTTCATCATCGCGGGGAACGAGGGCGACGACACGGAGCTCAGGAGCCTGGGGAAGGAGCTGGGACTCGACGGCCGGACCCACTTCGTCGGGAAGATCCCTCACGAAGAACTTCCCGCGTACCTCGTCACGTCCGACGTCTTCGTCACGGTCCCCTCGGTCGACGCGACGCCGGTGTCGCTCCTCGAGGCGATGGCCTGCGGCTCGCCGCCGATCATCTCGAGCCTCGAGTCCGCGATGGAGTGGGTGAAGGACGGGGAGACCGGCCTCGTCGTGCCGCCCCGGGACCAGGAAGCCCTCGAGGCGGCGGTTCTGAAACTGATCGACGCCCCGGAGCTGCGCGCCTCGATGGGCGCCGGTGCCGCGGCCAGGGTCAAGGCGGACGCCGACCACCGGGCACACATGCGCCGGATGGAGGAGCTCTGCGAGGAGCTCGTTGCGAAGCGGAGGCGCGCCGATGGCCCCGACTAGGACCGTCACGGTCGTCATCCCGACCTACGGGAGGAAGGAGCTCCTGGAGCAGACGCTGGGGTCGCTCGCGAGCCAGACGTACCCCGTTGCGCTCACCGAGGTCGTGGTGGTCGACGACTGCTCCGAGGACGACACACACACGTTCCTCCAGAACCTCGAGACGCCTTTCCGGCTCGTGCCGGTCAGGCACGAAGTGAACAAGGGGAGGGCGGCGGCGCGGAACACGGCGCTCCGCGCGGCTGGAGGAGACCTCGTCCTCTTCGTCGACGACGACATGCGCTGCGACCCTAACCTCCTTACGGAGCACGTCCGCTTCCACGACGCGCACCCGGGCGCCGGACTCATCGGGAGCGCCGTCCAGGCTCCGGAGCTCGGACGCTCGACGATCTTCACCTACCTCGACGCCATGGGCGTCCACCAGCTCGAATCCGGCTCGCGCGCCCCCGCCCGCTACTTCGTGACGAACAACGGTTCGATCGCGCGCCAGGCACTCCTGGACGTGGGGCTCTTCGACGAGAACTTCAGGAAGTACGGGTTCGAGGACACCGAGATCGCGATCCGGCTCGAGGAAGAGCTGGGCACGAAGTTCTGGTACTGCGCAGACGCCCTCGCGTGGCACATCCACTACCAGACGCTCGAAGCGGTCCTCGACAAGAGGCAGGACACGGCCCGACCTCTCGCGTACCTCCTGCGCCTTCACCCGGACCGCGCGGTCGACTTCTCGGTCGACGCACTCCTGCCCCCGTCGCCCGACGACCCGCCGTCGCTTCGCCTCCGCAAGATCGCCGCCCGGCTTGCTACCAACAGGGGGAGCTACTCTGCCGTCAAGTGGCTCGCCGGACGCGTGCACCTGAGGGGCGCGTCGCTCTGGGCGATGAGATACCTGATCGCCTGCCAGTACCGCGTCGGACTCGTGCGCTTCGCTGCGCCCGGCGCGACCGACGAGCCGCCTGCCGCCTGACCGGGCGCAGAACCTGAGTCGGAGCCGGACGCACGACCTGAAGCCCGTGCGACGTTGCAGAAGGGGAGGGCCCGCGGGCGACCCGCGGGCCTTGTTACATTCGGGACCGCCCGCCTCCGACACGCCCGCGCCCGCGCCGCTCCGGCCGGCGCCCCGGGGACGCCCAGTCTCCGGGCCCATTCCGGCTTCTCCGCAGTCATCCGGCTTCACCCTCTCGCCGCCCCGCCTGTGGCACGGTCTATGCTTCTTACCAAGTGCAGACAACTGAATAGACGAGGCGCTCCCTGCCATGCTCGTGAGCAGTCGCCAGGTCGTGGGCTTGATCCCCGAACCAGAGAATGAGTCGTACCGTACCTGTTGCACGGCAGACGCGGGGAGCGCGTCTATTCACGTTCCGCCCCACCCCGCAGCGCGGCACCGTCCCCCGGAGCCGCAAACCTCCTATCTCCCTTTCCGTTGACAGGTTCTGGACCCTTTGCTAGACTCCGCTCAACTCGGAGCCGGGGTGCGGTACGCCTCGGTCGGGCGCGTTGTTCCGTCTATGCTCGATCCCCGGCCGGGCGCCGGAGGATTTGCGCATGGAAGACGTGGAGAGGATCACCAGGGAGGTGATCCGGCGGCTCACGGGCGGCGAGCCCGGGACGCAGACCGAGGCGGGGGGAATCCCCGTGACGGTCTCCGCTCGCCACATCCACGTCGCGCGCGGCGTTCTCGATGCCCTCTACGGCGAGGGTTTCGAGCTCACGAAGCGCAGGGACCTCGGCCAGCCCGGTGAGTTCGCCTCGGAGCAGACCGTCACGGTCGTCGGCCGCTCGATGCGGGCGATCGAAGGCGTCCGGCTCCTGGGTCCGGTCCGAACGTACACGCAGGTGGAGATGAGCCGGACCGATGCGATCCGCCTGGGGCTGGACCCGCCGGTCAGGCGGTCGGGCGACCTCGCGGGCAGCGAAGCTGTGACGCTCGTCGGCCCGGCCGGAACCGTGACGCTCCGCGAGGGGGCGATTCGGTCGACGCGCCACATCCACATGACGGAGCGCGACGCCCGAGAACGGCGCGTGAAGGACGGCGACCTCGTCAGGATCAGGTTCCTCGGCCCACGCGCTCTCGTGTTCGAGAACGTCCTCGTCCGTGTGGGCAAGACCTGCGCCCTGGAGCTGCATCTGGACACGGACGATGCGAACGCGGCCGACGTCAGGCCGCCCTTGGCCGTCGACATCCTCAGCTGATTGCCGGCGGAGCGGTTGACCACTCAGGGAGGTGAAGCACTTGCCCGGTCTAGCGCTCGGTATGGTCGAGACGAAAGGCGTTGTCGGTCTCATCGAGGCCGCCGACGCGATGGTCAAGACGGCGAACGTCAAGCTGACGAAGTACGAGAGGATCGGCGGGGGATACGTGACCGTGCTGGTGCGCGGAGACGTCGGGGCCGTCAAGGCCTCGGTGGCCGCGGGGGCTGAGGCAGCCGCGCGGGTCGGCGAGCTGGTCTCCTATCACGTGATCCCGGCGCCGCACGAGATGCTCGAAGACACGATGCTCACCTAGCCGGCGCCGGCAGCGACGCGGGCCGCGGGTGAGCGCGAACGACATACCCCGCAGTTCTGGAAACGCTCCAGGAGGATCCGATGGGCGAAGCCCTTGGCATGATCGAGATGAGAGGTTTCGTCGGCATGGTCGAGGCTTCGGACGCGATGGTCAAGGCCGCCAACGTGACACTCGTGCACTACGAGAAGGTCGGCGGCGGCTACGTGACGGCCATCGTCCGAGGCGACGTCGCAGCAGTCAGGGCCGCGGTCGACGCGGGCATGGCGGCCGCGAGCAAGGTCGGCGAGCTTATTTCGACGCACGTCATCCCCCAGCCGCACGTGAGCCTTGAAGACGTGCTCCCGATCGGCAAGACCGCTAAGGTCAAGGCCAGGTAGCACCGCTCGACGGGTGAGCGGACCGTCCGGTCCGGGGCTCGACGTCCCGGCGGGCGTTCGGCGCCCGCGCGGTGCGCGCCTCCGGTGCGAGGCGCCAAGAGTGAGACCATGAATCTCGGGAAGGTCGTCGGAACGGTCGTCGCCACGCAGAAGGACGAGAAGCTGACCGGGACCAAGCTCCAGGTCGTGAAGCAGGTTGGCCTGGACGGGGAGGAGACCGGCTCGTTCGTCGTCGCCGTCGACGCCGTCGGTGCCGGCCCCGGAGAGATCGTTCTCTACGCGAGCGGGAGTTCCGCCCGCCAGACCGACGTCACCCAGAATCGCCCGGCCGACGCGGTGATCATGGCCATCGTCGACTCCGTCGAAGTAGAGGGCGACATCGTCTATCAGAAATCCTGAGAGTGGCGATCCCGATCGACGACGGGCGCGGGGGTGAATCTCCTGGCTCGGCATGAGCGTCGGACGAGATCGCCGCTTTCTCTTGGGGAGCGCTAGCACGTGAGCAAAGACGACCTCACGATCGAAACGATCGTCGGCAGGGTTGTCGACGAGCTCCGGTCGAGAGGAGAGGCGCCGGCCGCGGAGGCGCCGCCTCCGTTCGACGGCCGCGGGATCCTCACCGACGTCGACAGCGCGGTGCGGGCCGCCGGATCGAGCTTCCTCGAGTTCCAGGACATGACCCTCGAGCGCCGGCGCGGGATGATCGACGCCATGCGCCGGGCCGTCCTCGAGAACGTCGAGCGCCTCTCGCGCCTGGCCGTGGAGGAGACGGGGCTCGGCCGCTACGAGGACAAGCTCCGGAAGAACACTCTGGTCGCGACGAAGACCCCGGGGCTCGAGGACCTCGCTCCGGTTGCGTTCTCGGGCGATCACGGCCTCGTGCTCGTCGAGCGCGCCCCCTACGGCGTGATCGGGTCGGTCACGCCTTCGACGAATCCCTCCGAGACGATCATCTGCAACGCCATCGGCATGGTCGCGGGCGGGAACGCCGTCGTCTTCAACCCGCACCCGAGCGCGCGCGTGGTCTCGCTGACCTCGATCGACATCCTGAACCGGGCGATCTCCGAGGCCGGAGGCCCGAGGGCCCTGCTCCACACGGTCGACGCGCCCAGCATCGAGTCCGCCCAGCAGCTGATGGCGCACCCCGGCGTCCGCCTCCTCGTCGTCACCGGAGGTCCCGGGGTCGTCGGAGCCGCGATGCAGTCGGGGAAGAAGGTCATCGCGGCCGGTCCCGGTAATCCGCCTGTCATCGTCGACGAGACCGCCGACATCCCGAGGGCCGCCCGCGACATCATCGCGGGCGCGAGTCTCGACAACAACATCGTGTGCATCGCCGAAAAGGAGAT
>JALGVN010000091.1 GCA_025774645.1 bacterium | reverse complement strand
GACAACGTGGAGCTGAAGGTCGAGCTGCTCACTCCGATCGCGATGGAGGAAGGCCTCCGGTTCGCGATCCGCGAAGGCGGACGCACCGTGGGCGCCGGTACCATCACCAAGATCCTCGAGTAGTTCGACAGGGCAGCGGGGTCGCCGGGCGGATGGGACGCACGGGACCGGGCCGGCGCGAAGGCCGGAGAGGGGTTCGTGAGCTGTGCGTGACATAGTCGTGCTCGCTTGCGGGAAGTGCAAGCGTCGCAATTACACATACACAAAGAACAGACAGAAGCATCCGGACCGCCTGGAGTACAAGAAGTACTGCCGCTTCTGCAACGAGCGTACGGTCCACAAGCAGACGCGCTAACCGAACGTGCGTTGGCGCGTGAGTGATGCGCAGAGCTTGGGGTAACGTGCGAGCAAGTAGCAGCGGTCGGCTTCGGCCGAAGGGTAGTCCGCCGAGTCGTTGAGAGCAGGCCTGTAGCTCTAATTGGTTAGAGCGCCGGTCTCCAAAACCGGATGTTGGGGGTTCGAGTCCCTCCAGGCCTGCCACTAACTGCACTCTAAAGGCGTCCGGACGAGAGCTTATGTTCAACAAGCTGGTCAAGTTCATCAAGGAGGTCAGGAACGAGCTCAAGAGGGTCTCTTGGCCCTCGCGAGACGAGATCCGTGGTTCTACGACCGTGGTGATCGTCATCGTCCTGATCCTCGCGGTGTTCATTGGCCTGGTCGACCGGGCGCTCTCCTACCTGGTGAGCTTCATCTTCGGTTAGGCCAGAACGCCACTGTCGCTGTATCTCCTTGGTTGACCTCGGGTCGGCTGGACGAGGGAATACGCCCGTGAAGCAGTGGTACGCCATACATACGTACTCGGGTCACGAGTTCAAGGTCCGCGACAAGCTCCAGCGGACGATCGAGGCGTCTGAAGTCACCGAGAGGTTCGGTCGGATCCTCATCGCCACGGAGGAGTTCGTCGAGATGAAGGACGGGAAGAGGAAGAAGACCGAGCGGAAGCTCTTTCCCGGCTATCTCCTTATAGAGATGGAGATGGACGACAGAACCCGGTTCCTCGTAACGAGCACGCCGGGAGTCTCGTCCTTCATAGGGACCACGTCCGGACCTCAGCCCCTGATCCAGGAAGACATCGACAGGATCCTCGGACGGATCGAGCGCAAGCCCGTGAAGGACCGTCCGGAGATACCGCACCAGGTCGGGGAGCAGGTGCGCGTCGTCGACGGGCCGTTCTCGGGGTTCGCCGGGCTCATCGACGAGGTCGACGCCGAACGAGGCAAGGTCAAGGTAATGGTCTCGATCTTCGGACGGGCCACGCCGGTCGAACTCGACTTCCTGCAGGTCGAATCGACCTGACGAGCTGACCGCGAGAGCGCGGCCGATCGCGCCGTCGGATCCGGCGGCTGGGATCGGCGCCGGGACTCTGAGTCCCGGGGATTCGGAAGCTACGAGAGGGAACGAACATGGCGAAGAAGATCATCGGAACGGTGAAGCTCCAGATCCCCGCCGGGCAGGCGACTTCGGCCCCACCCGTGGGACCGGCGCTCGGTCCGTACGGGACCGACATCGGGGGCTTCTGCAAGCAGTTCAACGCGAAGACGCAGGGGCAGCCCGGGATGATCATCCCGGTCGTGCTGACGATCTACAAGGACCGGACGTTCAGCTTCATCACGAAGACGCCGCCGGCGTCCGTCCTCCTCCGGAAGGCCGCGGGGCTCGCGAAGGGCTCTGCCGTGCCGAACCGGGACAAGGTCGGGACGGTCACGCGCGCGCAGCTCCTGGAGATCGCGAAGATCAAGGCCCCGGACATCAACGCGGCTGACGACGAGGCCGCGATGAAGCTCATCGCGGGCACCGCGAGGAGCATGGGGATCGAGGTGGTGGGGTAGACGACGCGGCGGGCACGAGCGCCCGGTTCGACACCGTCACCGCGCGGAAATGCGGGAGGGCCTCACGGGGTCCGCGAGGGAGGAAAGAGACACCGATGAAGAGAAGCAAGCGATACAACGAGGTGGCGAAGAAGATTGCCGAGAGCGGCTCCTTCGAGCTCGACGATGCCATCCGGCTCGTCAAGGAGTCCGCGAGCGCGAAGTTCGACGAGACGGTCGAAATCGCGTACCGGATCGGCATCGACCCGAAGCGCTCCGACCAGCAGATCCGCGGCACCGTCGTCCTTCCGCACGGGACGGGTCGCACCGTCCGGATCCTGGTGCTCGCCAAGGGCGAGAAGGTCCAGGAGGCGGAGGAGGCCGGGGCCGACCACGTCGGTGCGGACGAGTACATCAAGAAGATCCGGGAGGGCTGGCTCGACGCCGACACCATCATCGCCACGCCCGACATGATGAAGGACGTAGGCAAGCTCGGGAAGATCCTCGGTCCCCGCGGGCTCATGCCGAACCCGAAGAGCGGCACCGTGACGTTCGAGGTTGCGAAGGCCGTGAACGACGCGCGCGCCGGCAAGATCGAGTACCGCTCCGACAAGACCGCGAACGTCCACGTTGGCTTCGGCAAGGCCTCCTTCGACGGGGACAAGCTCAAGGAGAACCTGGTCGAGCTGACTCGCGAGATTATCCGGGTCAAGCCCGCTGCGGCGAAAGGCCAGTTCATCAGGAACGCCACCATCTCGACGACGATGGGGCCGGGCATCGACCTCAGCATTCAGTCGCTCACCGACGCCGTGAAGCAGTAGGGAGACAGCACGCATGCCAATGACAAGGAAGAAGAAGGAAGACCGGGTCGAGGAGCTCGCCAAGCAGCTCGACGGCAAGGGCGTCGTGATCCTGAGCGACTTCACGGGGATGGACGTCGAGATCGCCACGGAGATTCGCAAGCGGTTCCGCGAGTCGGCGGTCACCTACAGGGTCGTCAAGAACACGCTCGCGTCGAGGGCGGCGGAGCGCGTCGGCCTCGAGGAGCTCATGGACGGGATGGACGGGCCCAACGCGTTCGCCATGACGGAAGACGATCCCGTCTCGCCGGCCAAGATCCTGGTCGAATTCGAGAAGAAGCACTCCACCCCGAAGATCACGAAGGGGTGGATCGACTCGAGAGTCATGACGGCGGCGGAGATTCGTAGAATTGCCGACTTGCCGACGAGAGAAGTGCTCCTGGCCCAGATCGCGGCCGGGTTCCAGGCTCCCGTTGCGGGGCTCGCGCGGCTCCTCCACGAGCTGACGAGGAAGCTCGTCGCGACCCTGGACGAGGTGGCGAAGTCGAAGGGGGCGGAGACGGGGGCGTAGGAGGCGGCGGCTTTGAGCCGGCCTCTCGCGGGCGCACCGGGGGAGCGGTGAACGAACCCGGGGCACGTCTGGGCTCGGCGGGAGTGCGAGGACGGGAGCAGCGGCGACCGGAGTTCGAGCGAAGGCAATTCCAGCAGAGAAGCACACCCGGAGGAACACGATGGCAGAGGAAAAGAACGACGCGATCGAGACGGCTGAAGAGCCGGCCGCCGCGGAGACGACGGAGACCAAGAAGGAAGACACGAAGGACGAGCCGAAGGAAGAGAAGAAGGTCAAGATGAGCAAGAACGTCGAGAAGATCATTGAGGCCATCGAGACGATGACGGTTCTCGAGATGGCCGATCTCGTGAAGGCGCTCGAGGACAAGTTCGGCGTGACGGCTGCCGCACCGGTCGCGATGGCCGCGATGCCCGCCGCCGCCGCCGAGGCTGCCGAGGAGAAGACGGAGTTCGACGTCGTTCTCGCCGAGACGGGTGAGAAGAAGTTCCAGGTCGTGAAGGTCATCCGCCAGGTCACCGACCTGGGTCTCAAGGAGGCCAAGGACCTCGTCGACAACCCGGGCCAGGTCGTGAAGAAGGAAGTCTCGAAGGCCGAGGCTGAAGAGGTCAAGAAGAAGCTGGAAGAGGCCGGCGCGAAGGTCGAGCTGAAGTAGCGCGGCCCCCCGGCGGTGTTCCGGGACCCGCGCGTGCGGGTCCTCGTTGGCGACGCCGGCTCGGGCACGACTGAGCGGCTCGAACCGGTTCGCCGGACGGAGAACGTAGCGGCCCGGGGACGATTCGACGACGCATCCCGTTCCCCGGTTCGTCGAGGAAGGGCGCCGAGAGAAGTTTCGGAGGCGACGCTTCCTCAATGAGGAGGGTGAAAGAGCTTTGAGTGGACCCCGCAGAGTAGAGAGACGGATCTTCTCCAAGTTCCCGATCGACCAGGAACTGCCGATGCCGAACCTCCTGGACGTGCAGCTCGCGTCGTTCAGGTCGTGTCTCGGTACGGGCAGCTCGGATTCCGGTGAGCCTTCGGGTATGGACGAGATCTTCAGGAAATTCTTCCCGGTGGAAGGACATCAGGGGACCTACACCCTCGAGTACAAGGGCTTCAGGCTGGGCCAGCCGAAGCACACGCTCCCCGAGTGCCGTGAGCGTAACCTGACCTACGAGGCGCCTCTGAAGGCGACGTTGAGACTTGTGAGGTGGGAGCCGAGACAGGGGGGGGGGGAAAGGAAGTTCATCGAGGCGGAGGAGGCGGAGATCTACCTCGGCGACATCCCGCTCATCACCGAGCGGGGCACCTTCGTCATCAACGGCGCCGAGCGCGTCATCGTGAGTCAGCTCCACAGATCACCGGGCGTCTTCTTCCAGGAGAAGGTGCACCCGAACGGCACGATGCTCTACTTCGCCAAGATCATTCCGTACCGGGGGACCTGGGTCGAGATCCGCATGGGCATCAAGGACGAGATGTTCATCAGGACCGACCGCCGCCACCAGTTCAGGATGACGACGTTCCTGCGCGCGCTCGGGTACTCGAAGGACGAGGACATCCGCTCGATCTTCTACCTCTCGGAGCGGATCGAACTCCCGTCCACGAGGCCGACCGGGACGACGCCCCCGTGCGGGCGTCTCTTTGCCGGCAGGATCGTCGACAAGGAGACCGGCGAGGTCGTCGGCGCGACAGGCGAGGAGATCGCGCCGAAGCACGTGCGCAAGCTCAAGGAGCTCGGTTACCGGGACGTCCGCGTCCTCATCAGCGAGATGGGCCGGATCCTGGCGAGGAAGGACGAGGAGAGAGACGCGGAACTCGTGGGCCGCATCGTCGCGCGCACGTACAAGCACCCGGAGACGCGCGAGATCCTCATCAAGAACGACGAGAAGCTGACGCCGACGGTGATCCAGCTTCTCCGGAAGGCCGGCATCAGAGAGGTCGAGCTCGTGCAGATCGACTCGATGGATCAGAAGGTCCTCGAGTCGACGCTCTCGCGCGACAAGACCCACTCGGAGGAAGAGGCCCTTCAGGAGATCTACAAGACCATGAAGGGCGGGAACCTCCCGAGCATCGACGCCGGGCACGAGCTCGTGAACCGGATGTTCTTCGACCCCAACCGCTACGACCTGAAGAACGTCGGCCGGTACAAGATCAACCGCCAGCTCAGCATTCCGGACGACGACATCCCGCTCGACACGATCTGCCTCACGAAGCAGGACTTCGTCGAGACGATCAAGGCCGTGCTCGAGGTCGTGAAGGGGAAGCGGGACGTCGACGACATCGATCACCTCGGGAACAGGCGGGTCAGGTCGGTCGGGGAGCTTCTCGAGAACCAGCTCTCGGCCGGGCTCTCGCGCATGGTCCGGGTGATCAAGGACCGCATGTCGACCGGCGACTCCGACGACTTCGATCTGGCGACGCTCGTGAACTCGCGTCCGATCTCGGCCGTCGTGCGCGCGTTCTTCGGCTCCAACCAGCTGTCGCAGTTCATGGAGCAGACGAACCCGCTCGCCGAGCTCACTCACAAGCGGAGGCTCTCCGCTCTCGGCCCGGGCGGTCTCACGAGGGAGCGTGCGGGGTTCGAGGTCAGGGACGTGCACTACAGCCACTACGGCCGCATGTGCCCGATCGAGACCCCCGAGGGACCGAACATCGGTCTCATCAGCTCGCTCTCCACATACGGGCGGATCAACGACTTCGGGTTCATCGAGACGCCGTACTACCGCGTCAACCGCGGCCGCGTCTCGGATCGCATCGAGTACCTGACCGCGTCCGAAGAAGACCAGTACGTCATCATCCAGGCGGGCGAGGCGATGGACAAGGGCGGCCGGCTCTCCGAGAAGACAGTGCTCGCCCGGCACAAGGACGACTTCCCGACGGTACCTCGGGAGGACGTCCAGTACACGGACGTCTCCCCGAAGCAACTCGTCTCCGCGGCGGCGGCGCTCATCCCGTTCCTCGAGCACGACGACGCGAACCGGGCGCTCATGGGCTCGAACATGCAGCGTCAGGCGGTGCCGCTTTTGAAGACGGAGGCTCCGTTCATCGGTACCGGCATCGAGCGCCGCGTCGCGATCGACTCCGGCGCAGTGAACATCGCGCGGCACGGGGGCGTCGTCGAGTCGGTCGACTCGAAGCACATCGCGATCCGTCACACCGACACGCTCGACGGTTCCGAGGCGGTCGACGAGTACGACATGAGGAAGTTCGAGAGGACGAACCAGAACACGTGCATCAACCAGTGCCCGATCGTCGGCTCCGGCGACCGGATCGACAAGGGTGACATCATCGCCGACGGGCCGTCGACGAAGAACGGAGAGCTGGCGCTCGGCGCGAACCTCCTCGTGGCGTTCATGCCGTGGGAGGGATACAACTTCGAGGACGCGATCCTCGTCTCGGAGAAGCTCCTCAGGACCGACGCCCTGACCTCCATCCACATCGAAGAGTTCGAGGCGCAGGTGCGGGAGACGAAGCGAGGCATGGAGGAGTTCACCCCCGAGATCCCGAACGTCTCCGAGGAGCGCCTCAAGGATCTCGACGAGAACGGGCTCGTGCGGGCCGGCGCACGCGTGACCGCGGGCGACATCCTCATCGGGAAGGTCACGCCGAAGGGCGAGACCGAGCTGACTCCCGAGGAGAACCTGCTCCGCGCGATCTTCGGAGACCGTGCGGGCGACGTCCGCGACACGTCTCTCAAGGCGCCTCCCGGCATGAACGGGATCGTGATCGACACGAAGCTCTTCTCGAGACGCGCGAGGGACGAGCGCAGCAAGAAGGTCGTTCAGAAGGAGATCGACCGGGTCAGGAGCGAGGCGCGGACCGCGACGAAGCGGCTCGTGCGCGAGCGCCAGCGGCGCATCTTCGGACTGATCGAGGGGCTCCGTACCCGGTCGCTCAGGGACAACCGGACGAACGAGCTCGTCATCCGGGCCGGCCGCAAGGTCAACGAGGAGGTCATGCGTCTCCTCAGATTCGAGAAGCTCGATTTCGAGGGCGGAGTCGTCGACGACGACAAGCTCAACGAGAAGGTCAAGGCCCTCTACGAGGAGTACCGGAAGAGGCTGGACAACGTCGAGCCGGACCGAGATCGGAAGATCGACAAGGTGAAGCTCGGCGAGGACCTTCCGCGCGGGGTCGTCAAGCTCGCCAAGGTCTACGTCGCCACCAAGAGGAAGCTCTCGGTCGGCGACAAGGTGGCGGGCCGGCACGGCAACAAGGGCGTGGTAGCCAAGATCCTGCCCGAGGAGGACATGCCCTGCCTCCCGGACGGGACGCCGGTCGACATCGTCTTGAACCCACTGGGCGTGCCGTCGCGTATGAACCTGGGCCAGATCCTCGAGACCCACCTCGGGTGGGCGGCCGAGAAGCTCGGGTATCACGCGGCGACGCCGGTGTTCAACGGCGCGAGCATCCAGAACATCAAGGACCAGCTCGCCGCAGCGGGTCTTCCCATCACCGGCAAGACTGTCCTCTACGACGGACGGACCGGCGACCCGTTCGAACACGAGGTGACGGTGGGGTTCATCTACACGATGAAGCTCCTCCACCTCGTGGACGACAAGATCCACGCCCGGTCGATCGGACCGTACTCGCTCGTGACCCAGCAGCCGCTGGGCGGCAAGGCGCAGTTCGGCGGGCAGCGGTTCGGTGAGATGGAGGTGTGGGCGCTCGAGGCATACGGAGCGTCGCACACACTGCAGGAGCTGTTGACGGTCAAGTCAGACGACGTCGTCGGAAGATCGAAGACGTACGAAGCGATAGTCAAAGGGCAGGATCCACCGAAACCGGGAACACCTGCTTCGTTCGACGTGCTGATCCGCGAGCTCCAGAGTCTTGGACTCGACGTGGCGCTCGTTAGGGATTAGCTCCAGACGGGGAGGGACCTTTGTACTTCGGTGTCTATGACGAGCACAAAGAAGCCCAGGATTTCACGTCGATTAGGATCCGTCTGGCGTCACCCGAGGCCATCCGGAGCTGGTCGCACGGCGAGACGGTGTTGCCGGAGACGATCAACTACCGGTCGTTCAAGCCCGAGAAGGGCGGCCTCTTCTGCGAGCGGATCTTCGGCCCCGTGAAGGACTGGGAGTGCAACTGCGGGAAGTACCGGCGCATCCGGTACCGCGGGATGATCTGTGAGAACTGCGGCGTCGAGGTGACGCAGTCGAAGGTGCGACGCGAGCGCCTGGCGCACATCGAGCTCGCCGTTCCGGTCGCCCACGTGTGGTTCTTCCGGGGCAACCCGAACATCATCGGGCGGCTCCTCGACATGAAGCGCCGCGACCTCGAGCGCGTGCTCTACTACGAGTCGTACCTCGTGCTCGATCCGGGCAAGAGCGATCTCGTGGTCGGTGAGCTTCTCTCGGGTGAGCGGATGGCCGAGTACTCGGCCATGCCGGACCTGGAGATGAGGGCGGAGATGGGTGCGGGCGCGGTCCGGGAGCTTCTCGACAAGGTCGTCGTCGAAGAGGCCTACACCGAACTCAGGGCGCTCGCGAGGGACGACAGCACGACGAAGCAGTCG